>JBEEOB010000106.1:0-18990 GCA_041191865.1 Bacteroidota bacterium | reverse complement strand
GTGTCAATGCTGCTTTGTAAGCGGGCATTACGACGATTACCTTTTTGCCTTCGTACATATAATATTGGCCAAATTTTACGACCTTTGTGCCTTCAAAATGTAAAAATACTTATTTATGAGTGAAACGCTATTTTTTCTTGTCTTTTCGGTGGCTGTCATCGCTGTCATGTTGGTGGATTTAGGCGTGTTCAAAAAGGAAGGTGCGGCTGAGGTTAGTTTTAAGGAAGCGGGTTTTTGGAGTGGGGCATGGGTATTATTGGCGATTATTTTTTACGTGTTTTTGGGTTACAATGGGGCGATGGTTCATGGTATTCAAGATGTGGCTGGATTGAAAGCGGTCCAACAAGCTTATGCGCCGCATATTGATTTAGGGACGGGTTCCTATTTTGACCAATTAGCCGTATTTCAGGATAACTTATCATTGGAATTTATCACGGGGTACTTGGTTGAGTATTCTTTGTCGGCCGACAATGTATTCGTCTTTATATTGATTTTTAACTCTTTCGGAGTTCAGAAGCGTTATTATAAGAAGATTTTGGTTTGGGGTATTTTAGGGGCAATCTTGTTACGTTTGATATTTATATTCTTGGGTGCAGCTTTATTGCAGAAGTTTGATTGGATTATTTATTTGTTCGGGGCGTTTTTAGTCTACACGGGTGTGAAAATTCTATTTTCCAAAGAACACGAAGAGTCGATAGATCCAGGCGAGCATCCGGTTGTTAAACTGTTGTCTAAATACTTTAATGTTTATAAGCGAAATGTGATTGGGCGATTCTTTGTGCGCATGAAGAATACAGGTAAAATATTTATTACACCCATTTTCGTCATTGTTGTGGTGATTGCCTTTACGGATATATTATTTGCTGTGGATTCAATCCCCGCGATTTTTTCGATTTCGAAAGATCCTTATATTGTATTTTTCAGCAACGTATTTGCTGTGATGGGTTTACGTTCTTTATTCTTCTTTTTGTCGAGCTTGATGGGCTTGTTTCGCTTCTTGCCGATGGGCTTGGGGGTGTTACTTAGTTTTGTCGGATTGAAGATGATTGGGCACCATTATTTGGAAATGTGGGGCTTCGGAACCTTGGCTTCTCTGGGGGTGATTCTTGGAATATTGAGCGTGAGCATCGGTTTGAGCCTTCTTTTTCCTGCGAAAAAATAATCAGTTTATTATCAGTTTTTTATTAGGTGGTTTTCACTTTAACGCTGATTTTTGCTAACGCTGCTGGGGTCTGAAGACCCCGGCAGCGTTTACTCCACTTCCCATTCCCGAACTAATTTCCGATACTGCAAGGGCGTTTCGTTCATGTATTGCTTGAACTGCTTATTAAAGTGTGATAGATTCCCAAATCCACTTTCAAAACAGATCTCGACCATCGGTTTATTGCTCGAACGCAATAATTCGCAGGCATGTTTGATGCGGAATTCTGTCACCAAGGACACAAATGTTTTTTTCGTTACCTTTTTAAAATACCGGCAGAATGCGGTTTCTGTCATATTGGCTAAGTGTGCGACCTCATCTAAATGTACCTCCTGCGTATAATTAGCAATCACATAGGCATAAATACGGTTGATGCGATCCAAGTCGGTACTTGAAAGTTGGTAGTTTACCTCATTCGTATCAATCGCTTGCGTATCCGCTCCCGACGTACTGATGAGATGTAAAATATTTAATAAGGACATTAAACGTGCAAATGGATTTAATTCCTTCAGTGCCAACATTTCACGCACGACGCGATCCTGCGTAGGTCCTTGGATCGCAAAGCCTCCACGCGACTTTTCTAATAATTGCTTAATGGCCCTGCACTCCGGTTTATTGAAAAAGTCTGCCCCCAAAAAATCTTGCGTAAAGTGAATGACTAATGCCTGTGCTTGTTGGGCATCCTCTGTTTCCCTTAGCCAGTCTTGGCGGTGATTTTGCCAACAATGCGGTAGGTTTGACCCGAGTAGAACTAAATCCCCTGGATGAAAATCCGTGATGTGATTTCCCACAAAGCGTTTGCCTTCCCCGGAAATAATCAATGTCAACTCAAATGCGGGATGATAATGATATGGGGCATCAAATCGATTTTGAATAACTTCCTTCAGTTGGAAAGAGGTGTTTTCTTGAGGGTCCAAATGTTCTAAACTCGCTTTCATTTTAGCTGACTAATAAGTCGGTAAATCGTTATCAGGTAAAATTGCATTATTTTTTGCTAAGATTGATGTGTTCAAAGCCATCTATTTTCAAGAATTTTGCATGAAATATAATCTTATGTTGCATACCACCTATCCCATCCAAGCTAAACACGTTGCTGATTTTCAGCGTGACGGGCACATCTATTTGTCTGGATTAATGCCTAAAAAAGCATTAAGTCCCTATCGGGATGCTATTGTGGAATGGGCCGACGATTTTCGAAAGAAGCAAAAGCCAATGGAGGAACGTGATACGTACGGGAAAGCGTTTTTACAGATGATGAATTTGTGGGAAGAGAATGCAAAGATTAAAGAATTTGTCCTGGCAAAACGCTTTGGTCAAATCGCTGCGGATTTATTAGGCGTTAAGCAGGTTCGCTTATACCACGATCAAGCCTTATTTAAAGAAGCGGGAGGTGGGCATACTCCCTGGCACCAAGATCAATATTATTGGCCATTAAGTAATCCGAAAACCGTTACGATGTGGATGCCACTCGTGGATATAACAGAAGAGATGGGGATGTTGACTTTTGCCTCGGGTACGCAAGGCGTGAAATTGCCCCCTATGCCTATCTCAGACAAATCAGAGGAAACGATCGCAACTTATGTACGGGATCAAGGTTTTCCGATTGTGGCTCAAAAAACGATGGCTGCCGGAGATGCGACATTTCACATGGGATGGACCTTGCATGCAGCGCCAGGGAACCATTCCGATACCATGCGCGAAGTCATGACCGTTATCTTTATGGATGCAGATATCGAGGTGGGTGAACCCCAAAATGAAAACCAAGAGGCTGACCGAAAACGCTGGTTGGCCAGTAAGGAACCAGGCACTCGAGCAGACTCTTGGTTAAACCCGATTATAAATTAGGGCAATCACACTTTTTGGGCCTCTTTTTGAATAGTCCCCAAAGAAAGCCTTTTTTCTTCTTGTATACCTTGGGTTTGACATAGTTAATCACCGTTGCATTCGCAGAAGCCTCATACACAGGTCCCGCGAAAAACATACCCAGAATCAATAAGAGAACATATTTACGCATGTTATTTTAAACGAGCTTTGAAGTAATTTATTGCCATGTTCCAGGCTTCTTCTGTTGCAGCTTTGTCATAAGCCGGATTCGATGGATTCGCAAATGCATGTTCGGCATCGAAAATTTTCGTTTGAATTCCTTTACCTGCTAATTTCATATTGGCCTCAAACTCCGCAACAACCTTTGGAGAAATCCATTGTTCCTTGCCAGCGAATAATCCCAATACATCTGTATTCAGTGTTTTTAATTGGTCCACATCTTTGACCGGCATTCCATAATACATCACGCAAGCCGCTGCTTGAGGCCCTGCTAAAATGGATGCTTTCAAGGAAAGTCCACCACCAAAACACCAGCCTACCGTAGCGATTTTCGCTTGAGGTCCTGCATAGGCAATGGCTCCTTTGATGATATTTTCCAAACGCAATGGATTTGCTCCGCCCATGTATTTACCAGCATCTTCGCGGGTTGTAGCTACTTTGCCATCATACATATCGATCGCCAAGACATTTACATTTCCTAGGGTTGTGTAAAAATGCTCGGCCTCACGCTTGATGTGATCATTCAAGCCCCACCATTCTTGGAAAACGAAAAGGGTATAGTTGGTCGGCTTAGCTGCTTTGATAAAAAAAGCATTCGCTTGTTGGCCATCCGGTGTCGCGAACGTAATCATCTCGCCACCTGCTTGGCTCACGTGATGATAAGGCTTGGGTAATTTGTGGGAACGTTGGAATGCTTTATTCGAAGCCATTAATTGCATTTCGTCTTTGGTGACAAAGCAGCACGATTGGCCATAGGCGAATGTACTCACGAAAAGGAGGGCGAAAACGGTAAATAGTTTGTTCATGGTAGAAATATTTGAGGAAATTTATGAATAAAATTGGCATTTAGGCTATCTTGCAAGACCTATTGTTAAAATTATCAACTATGAAAAAGAATTTGTTCGGCTTAGGCCGACTGATGTTTGCTGTCATCTTAAGCATTACATCTACCTCCATTGCCTTTGCACAAGAGGCTAACCCACTAAAAGGTCAAAAAGTTTTGGTCTTTTCATTAACCAAAGGTTTCCGCCACAGTTCGATTAAACCAGGTCAAATTGCCTTGTTTAAAATGGCTAAGGAAAAAGGTTTCTCTGTAGATACGACAGAAAACCCAGCTGTATTCACGGAAAAAAATCTGAAAAATTACCGCGTGGTCGTTTTTATGAGTACGACGGGGAATGTCTTAAATGACCAACAGCAGAACGCATTCGAACGTTACATTCAAGCTGGAGGTGCCTATTTTGGTGTACATGCAGCGACAGATACCGAATATGACTGGCCTTGGTACAATAAATTAGCCGGTGGTCAATTTGCTTCCCACCCAGGGCGCCCCAATGTTCAAAAAGGGACATTTACGGCGGTTGACAAATCACATAGCTCGACAGCTCACATGCCAACAACCTTTGATCGTACGGATGAATTCTACGATTTCAAAAACTTCAATAAAGATGTTAAAGTACTAGTTACATTGGATGAGAAATCATACAAAGACGGTAAAATGGGCGATTATCACCCAATGGCTTGGTACCACGAATTCGATGGTGGGCGTGCATTTTACACCAACTGGGGACATACGCATGAGACGTTTGATGAGCCTTTAGTGTTACAACATATTTGGGGAGGTTTGCAATGGGCAGCTTCAGGTCCAGCAATCAATTTTAATAAGCCTTTACGTACAGGTTCGCTTCCGGAAGACAACCGTTTTACAAAAACAATCTTGGATAAAAACTTAGATGAACCTACTGAATTAGCTTTGACTGATGGAGGTAAGATTTTCTATGGAGAAAGAAAAGGAAAGCTAAAGATGTACGATCCTAAGAAAGGGAAAGTAAAAGTTGTGGCTGACTTAAACGTATTCTCGAAGTTTGAATATGGCTTAATGGGGGTAAATGTTGACCCGAACTACTCCAAAAATCATTGGATTTATTTGTTCTATTCTCCACAAACGGGCCAAGCAGATACGGCACAACACCTTTCTCGTTTTGTCTATGATGATAACAAGGATACCTTGGTGATGGATAGCGAAAAAGTATTGTTGCGCGTTCCGGTTAAACGGGATGGATGTTGCCATACGGGCGGTTCTATCGCTTGGGATAAGGTAGGGAATTTGTATTTATCCACTGGTGACGATACGAACCCATTTGATTCGAATGGCTATGGCCCCATCGATAACCGTGACAAACGTTCGGGTTGGGATGCACGTGCTACATCGTCGAACACGAATGATTACCGTGGAAAGATTTTACGTATTAAGCCAACAGACGATGGCAAATACACGATTCCAGAAGGTAACTTATTCCCGAAAGGATTGTACCACACAAAACCTGAAATCTATGTAATGGGTAATCGTAATCCGTACCGAATTGCAGTAGATCAACATAACGGGTTCTTGTATTGGGGTGAGGTTGGTCCCGATGCGGGGGATGATTCTCCTAAATACGGTTCAAAGGGTCACGATGAAGTAAACCAAGCTCGCGAGGCGGGTTATTTCGGTTGGCCTTTATTCGTGGCGGATAACCGGCCTTATAACCAACGTGATTTTAACAAGGATTCAACATGGGCTAAATTCAATCCGAAAGCCCCGGTAAACGATTCGCCGCATAACACCGGTTTGGCGCATTTACCAAATGCTCAAAAAGCATTTATCTATTATCCATATGGTGATTCACCTGAGTTCCCGGTACTAGGTAAAGGTTCTCGTAACGCCATGGCGGGAGGAGTTTATTACAGCTCGGATTATCCAAAGGATTCGAAGGTAAAATTGCCAAGTTATTACGACGGTAAGCTATTTGCTTATGATTGGGCTCGCGACATGGTCTATACCGTGAGCATGAAGGCCAACGGAGATTATTTGAGCATGGAGCGCTTCTTGCCTGGCATGAGTTTCTCACATCCAATGGATTTTGCGTTCTCAAAAGATGGTGCCATTTACGGTTTGGAATATGGGCCAAACTGGTTCGCTCAAAACGAAGAAGCTGTTCTTTATAAATTAGAATACAATGCGGGTAATCGCACGCCGAAAGTTGTTGCGACGGCAAGCAAAAAAGAAGGAGCAGCACCTATGCAAGTTAAATTCTCATCGGAAGGAACATTGGATTATGACAAAGATCCAATCACTTATGCTTGGAATTTTGGGAATGGGCAAACAAGTTCTGCAGCTAATCCTACATATACCTTTACCAAAGCGGGTGTTTACAATGTGGTCTTGAAAGTGAAAGACAACAAAGGAAATTCAAATACAGCTTCGATTCGTGTGAAGGTAGGAAATGATGTACCGAAAGTAGATGTGCAGATCGATGGAAATAAAACATTCTATTGGAATAATAAATCAGTTAAATATCAAGTAGCCGTAGAGGACAAGGAAGATGGTAGCTTAGCTACTAGCAAAATTGCAGAGGAAGATGTAGTATTAAATATCAACTACTTGGAAGGTTATGATAAAACAATTATCGAGCAAGGACACAAAAGCAATACGACTTTCTCAAATGGGAAGCGTTTAATTGATTTGTCGGATTGTAAGACTTGCCATGCGTTGGATAAAAAATCAATCGGACCTGCTTACAAAGAAATCGCGAAGAAATACCGTGCGAGTTCTCAAAACATCGATGAGCTTTCGAAGAAGGTCATCAGCGGTGGAGGCGGTGTTTGGGGAGAACAAGTAATGGCTGCTCACCCACAAGTTTCAAAGGCAGATGCACGCGAAATGGTAATTTACATCTTAGGTCTTTCGGATGTGAAGAAAGCCTCTCAACCGGTGAAAGGAACTTACACGACTTCGGATAAGGGTAAGCCAGGAACGTTTATTTTCTCTGCTTCGTATACGGACAAAGGAAATGGTAAAATGGCGCCTGCTACGGGTCAAAAAGTGGTGACTTTGCGTGATGCGAAAGTTGCTGCTGGTTCATTAGATGCGAGTGCGAAGATCATGAAGACCAAAGTAGATGGCCTGGGTGAAATCGTAGTTGCCTTAGGCGACCAAGGATATGCCGCATTCAATCAAATTGATTTGACCGGAATTAAGAATATTCAAGTTTCTGCATTTGTGTTAGCTGGCCAAACGGCTGGTGGAAAATTGGAGTTGCACATAGGAAGCCCAACAGGTAAACTTGTGGGTAGCGTGGACATTCAGAAAGCAGGCCAAGTTGCCATGCCTGTTTCCGTGACTGGAGTGAATGATTTATATTTCGTATTTGTGAATCCAGGAGCTGGCGAGAAAGCGCTATACGCATTGAAGGAGTTCTATTTTGAGAATTAGGTTTAGAATGCCCCAGGTTAAAACCTGGGGTTATAACACAAAAAAAGAGACCCAAACCTGGGTCTCTTTTTTATTTGGGAGGATGCTCATCCATTCGGATGGCTTTAATGTATAAGTTTTCTACTTTCTTCCTTGCCCAATCGGTTTTGCGTAAAAATGTCAAGCTCGAATTGACGCTCGGCTCATGCGCGAAACAGTTGATGCAAATGCGGCTTGCGAGTCCTTCCCAGCCATATTTGTCAACTAAATATTCGATAATAAACTTAAGTGTTTTGCCTTCTAATGGATCCATCTTTTATGCTCTTTCGGATAGTTCTAACCAGCGTAATTCTTTTTCTTCAAGGGTATTCTTTAGTATTTCGATTTCTTTAGCCCAGTCGGCCAATAACTGAAAATCTTCAGAACCCCCATTTAATTTTTCAATCAAGGCTTCTTTTTCTGCCTCCAATTTAGCCATTTCCTTTTCTAAATCGTCAAACTCTTTTTGCTCCTTGAAGCTTAATTTGGCGCCTTTTTGTGCCGGTGCCGCAGGTGTTTCAATCACAGCCGCTTTGACTACAGGAGCCGGTTCTTTTTCTTTGTTTTCAAGGGAAATGCGGTAATCCGTATAATTTCCATTGAAGAAATTCACTTCCCCTTCGCCTTCCACAAGAATTAATTGATCGACCAAATTATCCATGAAATAACGGTCGTGGGATACGAGTAATAGGCAGCCTTGGAATTCGCTTAAAAAGTCTTCTAATAACTGAAGTGTATCTAAATCCAAATCATTGGTAGGCTCATCCAGAATCAAGAAATTGGGGTTCTTTACCAAGACCTGCATCAACTGCAAACGTTTCTTTTCACCACCTGACAATTTTGAAACCGGGGTGTATTGTTGGGCCGTCGGGAACAAAAATTTACTCAAGAATTGACTAGGTGTTAAGGATTCATTCTTCCCATACGGTATCACCTCAGCAATCTCCGTAATCGTATCGATAACGCGTTGTTCCGGCTTAAATTCAAAGGGTAATTGCGTGTAATACCCAATCACCAACGTCTCGCCGGGATCGATTGTTCCCGAATCGGGTTGTTCTAAACCAGTTAATAGCTGCAAGAAAGTTGTTTTACCGGCACCGTTCTTCCCAACGATTCCAATGCGGTCTTTTTTCTTGAAGGTATACGTAAAATCATTGACGATTTTCTTTTCGCCCCATGCCTTTTTCAGGTGGTTGATTTCAATGATTTTATTTCCCAAACGGGACATTTGAATATTCAATTCCAATTTACTGTCATCCACTTTCCGATGTGCTATTTCCTCCGTTTCAGAGAAGGCATCGATACGGGATTGTGATTTGGTCCCACGCGCTTTGGGTTGGCGACGCATCCATTCCAATTCTTTGCGATAAAGGTTTTTGGCTTTCGCTACGGTACTTGCCTCAGAAGCTTCACGCTCTGCTTTTTTCTCCAAGAAATAGCCATAATTTCCTTCGTAGGTATAGATGGACCCAAGGGCTAATTCCATCATTTTGTTACATACCTTATCCAAGAAATAGCGGTCGTGGGATACGACTAAAACGGTCACATTTGGACCGGATAAAATACCTTCTAACCACTCAATGGTTTCAATATCCAAGTGGTTGGTCGGCTCATCCAGAATCATGATATCCGGACTTTCAATCAACAATTTAGCCAAAGAGAGACGTTTTTTTTGTCCCCCCGAAAGTGTAGAAACGTGTTGGTCTCCATCCGGTATCCCTAATCGCGTGATAATTTGTTTGGCTCTTGCCTCATAATCCCAGGCATTATTCGCTTCCATCAAGGCAAAGGAGTCTTCCAATTCTTGTGGATCCCCGGAGAGCATCGCTTTTTCGTAGGCCTTGATCGCCACGGCGCTCGGCAAATCATCCGAAAATAGATAATTCAATACGCGTTCATTTTCTTCGAAAAATGGATTCTGAGGTAGGTAACCTACACGGATACCTTTCCGGATAGTAATCTTTCCTTCGTCGGGGGACTGCATGCCCATGATGGATTCCATCAAGGTGGTTTTACCTGTTCCGTTTTTTCCGATGAGCGCTACTTTTTCGCCTTTTTGCAAGCCGAAAAATAGGTTTTTAAATACCCAGCGTTCGCCAAGATTTCGCGAAATATTCTCCGCCGATAGATAATTCATAAGGTATTAGTCGTTTGCTTCTGCAGCCTCTTCACGCATTTTTCTGCGCAATACTCGGCCCGAAACGATGATGCTAATCTCGTATAATCCGAATAACGGAAACGCGACCAACAATTGGGAAATCACATCTGGGGATGGCGTAATAATTGCTGCCACTAACAAGATGACGATTAAGGCATGTTTGCGGTATTCGCGCATAAAAGAAGGCGTTAAAATGCCCACTTGCGATAATACAAAAGCAACCATTGGTAATTGAAATGTTAACCCACAAGCCAGTGTCAACATCGACAATAATGAAATATAATCATTGATGTCAAATTGGTTTTGGATGGATGGGTCCAACTTGAAGTTCGCCAAGAAATTGATGGCCATCGGTGCAACTACAAAGTATCCAAAGGATACGCCAACAAAAAACAATAAGGATACCCAAAAGACTGCTCCGCGAGCTGCTTTGAGTTCTTTTGATTTTAAGCCTGGGCTAATGAAGCGCCAAACCTCATAAAAGGCGTAAGGAAATGCGAACATTAAACCGACAATGATAGATTGTGTCAAGGCCATCATGAATTGGCCTGAAACCTCCCGAGACTGTAAGATAAAGTCGGCCTGCTGCATACAGAGGCTCGTCCAACCCGTTATGTCTGCCAACTGGCAAAGGACCTGATTTGTCCAGAAATCTACTTTGGTTGGGCCCATGATAATGATTCCGAAAATTTCATTTCGGAATATCCAGGCAGCAATGGTAAAAATCAAGATAGAGGCGATGGACCGGATGATGTGCCAGCGCAACTCTTCCAGGTGATCGAGAAAGGACATTTCGGTCCCGTCTTTCTCTTCGTCTAATTCATCGTCCCAATCTTGATCTAAGGCCATTTTTATTAATTATAGATACAATGGGAATTGTTTAACCCATTCATTTACTTCTCCTTTAATTGTTTTCAACACCGCTTCATTGTCGTGGTTCATCAAAGCCTTATCGACCATCTCAACAATTTGAGACATGTCAGCTTCTTTCAATCCACGTGTCGTCATTGCCGCAGTACCTACACGCATACCTGATGTCACAAATGGAGATTTGTCATCAAAAGGTACCATGTTTTTGTTAATCGTGATATCGGCTTGAATCAATGTGTTCTCAGCTAATTTACCGCTCAAACCTTTTGGACGTAAGTCGATCAACATTAAGTGGTTATCTGTTCCGCCTGAGATGATATCGTATCCTTTTGCTAAGAAAGCCTTCGCCATCGCTTGCGCATTTGACTGAACTTGTTTTGCATAGGTTTCAAAAGTTGGAGTTAATGCTTCGCCAAATGCAATGGCTTTCGCAGCAATGACGTGCTCTAATGGCCCACCCTGTGTTCCTGGGAACACGGCGCCGTCTAAACATGCCGACATTAATTTCAAGTCACCTTTCAAGGTTTTGAAACCGAATGGGTTTTCGAAATCATTGCCCATCATGATCAAACCACCACGAGGTCCACGCAAAGTTTTGTGTGTTGTCGTCGTAACAATGTGGCAATGTTGCATTGGGTTGTTCAATAATCCTTTTGCGATTAAGGCCGAAGGATGGGAGATGTCGGCTAATAAAATCGCACCAACCTTGTCTGCAATGGCACGTAAACGAGCATAATCCCAATCACGTGAATACGCTGACGCTCCGCAAATAATCAATCTTGGTTTTTCTTTCAAAGCCGTCGCTTCTACCTTATCCCAGTCGATTAAACCTGTTTCTTTTTCTACACCGTAGAAGAATGCTTGGAAGTATTTTCCAGAGAAGTTTACGGGAGATCCATGTGATAAGTGACCGCCATGAGACAAGTCAAATCCTAAAATTTTATCACCAGGATTTAAGAATGATAAGAAAACAGCTGCATTCGCTTGTGCACCCGAGTGCGGTTGCACATTCGCCCATGTGGCTCCAAATAATTTTTTCGCACGCTCAATGGCTAAGGTTTCCACCTCATCGACAACCTCGCAACCGCCATAATAACGCTTGCCTGGAAGACCTTCTGCATATTTATTTGTCAAAACACTGCCTTGCGCTTCCATCACCTGTGGGGATGTGAAGTTCTCTGAAGCAATTAACTCAATACCGAATTCTTGTCGGTGAGCTTCTTGATTAATCAATGAAAAAATTTCGTTGTCTCTTTGGGTAGGAAATGTGCTAGCAGCCATGAATATAAGATGTTCTTGATTACGTATTTTAAGGGTGTAAAATTACGTTTTTTTATCTGAATAGAAAAACGAAAAAGGAGGAACTATCCCGACAAACATCACGTTTATATCCCAACAAAAAAGCGTAATTTTGGAGGCATTAATTTTTCAACAAATGAAATTAAAATTCTTAGCGCTGTTCTTAATCTTTTCGGTACAGCTATTCGGGCAAAAAATCACACCCGCAAAATGGTCGTGGTCTTTATCGCCAGTACAACCTGCAATAGGTCAAGAGGCGGAATTGATATTTAAGGTTACCATTGACAAAGGCTGGTACTTATATTCGTCTGATTTTGATAAAGAATTAGGACCTGTGGTGACCACGGTTTCGTTGAAGCCGGGTTTAGGCGTTGAGGCCGTTGGTCCTTTGAAAGCGATTAATCCACATAGCAAAGAGGATAAAGAGATTTGGGGAGGTACCTACACTTACTTCACAGAAAACGCGGAATTTCGTCAAAAAGTAAAAATTACCTCTGAAAATTGGGCGATCGACGGGGCCTATGATTCCCAAACTTGCTCGAATGAGAGCGGATTATGTGTGCCAATTAAAGGAAATTTCAAGATTTCAGCGTCAGAGGACTCAAAAAAAAAAGCCTCTGATGTAGCCGGAGGTGGGCTAATTGAATTCTTCTTTGTGGCATTGGGTGCAGGCTTGTTGGCCTTGTTGACCCCCTGTGTTTATCCATTAATTCCCATGACGGTTAGTTTCTTCACGAAGAAACAAGGAGGGAAGCGTTTGGCTTTCTTATATGGCTTATTCATTGTCTTGATCTATGTGTTTTTTGGGACAATACTCGCATTTTTCGCAGGAGCTAGTTTTGCCAATTTCTTAAGTACACACTGGATTCCCAATTTACTTTTCTTCGTCATTTTTGTCTTTTTTGGAATCTCCTTTTTGGGTGCATTTGAAATCGTTTTACCTTCCGGTTTAGTGAATTCGGTGGATGCAAAATCGGATAAAGGAGGTTTGATGGGGGTGTTTTTTATGGCATTCACCTTGGTATTAGTATCCTTTTCATGTACCGGACCTTTAGCAGGATCTATTCTGATTGCTGCATCTCAAGGTGTTTTCTTGAAACCGATTATCGGGATGTTGGGCTTTTCGTTGGCTTTTGCCATTCCTTTTACTTTGTTTGCGATCTTCCCAGGTTTCATGAAGTCTCTGCCGAAATCAGGTAATTGGATGAACGAAGTGAAGGTGGTTTTGGGATTCTTAGAAATTGCCTTAGCCTTTAAGTTTTTAAGTGTAGCCGATCAAGTTTACCACTGGCATTTATTAGATCGTGAGATTTTCTTAGCGATTTGGATTGCGGTATTTGGGGCATTGACCTTGTATTTATTTGGCAAGATTTCCTTGCCACATGATGGCCCCACTAAAAACTTGTCGGTACCTCGTACCTTGTTTGCAACGGCTGTATTAGCTTTCGTGATCTATTTAATCCCGGGTATGTTCGGGGCTCCTTTAAAAGGTTTATCGGGCTGGTTGCCACCCTTGAGTTCGCAGGATTTTAAGGGGGCAGGTGCAAGTATTATTTCAGCTCCTGCAAAAACGGATCAAGGACAAAAGAAATATGCGGATTTCCTCACACTCCCTTTAGGTCTCCAAGGATTCTTTGATTTTGAAGAGGCGAAAGCCTATGCTTTGAAAGTGAATAAACCCTTGTTCATTGACTTTACCGGGCATGGTTGTGTGAACTGTCGGAAGATGGAAGAAAATGTGTGGTCGGACCCACAGGTATTAAAACGTCTGCAAGAAAAATATGTCGTCGTCGCGCTTTATTGCGATGATAAGACTGAACTACCTTCGGAGCAATGGTATGTATCCAAAGTAGATGGCCAAGAAAAAAAGACTTTGGGAGATCAAAATCTAGATTTTCAGATTACACGCTTTAATTCAAATGCCCAACCACATTATGTTTTATTAGATCCTCGAAATGATGCTGCACCAATGGTGAAGCCGGTGGCATTTGATGCAGACATCAATCATTTTGTGTCATTTTTAGATCAAGGGTTAGCGATTTATCAAGCAGCGAAATAATGAATTGGGGAGCCTATTTTGCGGTCATGGCCGCATCGTCGATTAAATTTGTTGCAGGACCCTTGACGGGTTTTGGTTTAGGGCTTTCCATGCTCGAAACAATTATTTGTACCTGGGTAGGGATGATGACAACGGTGACGATTATGTTGACAATGGGGCGCTTTATTGTTCAGCAAATTTCCCGCATCCGCGTTCAAAAACCTAAGTTGTTTTCTGGTCGGGCGCGTTATGCTGTACGTATTTGGCAACGCTTTGGGATTAAGGGTATTGCGGTGATGACACCGCTACTATTTACACCCATTGGCGGAAGTTTACTCGCCTTGTCATTTAAAGTTCCTACCCCGCGCGTATTATTCTTTATGGCAATTTCTGGAATCTTCTGGGCAGTGGTCTTTACCATCATGTTCTACCAGTTGACCTTCATTCGTGATTTAATCATTCACTAAAAAGCATAAAAAAAGCCAGTCGACGACTGGCTTTTTTTGTAATTTATATGGGGAATTAATTCCCTTTTGAAATTTCTTTACCTTGGAATAATTTCTCGCGTATTGCGTTTGCACGAACTTCTAATTCTGGCTTTGCTGTGTATGTATTCTTTGTTTGAGCAGCAGCTGAATCTGGGTGAACACCGTAAACATATTCGTCACCTGCGTGCAAATCTTTTTGTTTAATGCGGTTGTTCTTTTGGTAATCACAAGCTGTAGCTACAAGCGCTAGGGCAACAATTGGAAGTAGATTTTTTAATTTCATTGTTCTCTTTTGACAAAAATACGTTACAAAAGTAAGGCCAAATTTTGGTTTAAAAAAATTAGCTTTCTTCTAATTGATTAATTTTTTCAACTAGAAAATCCATCAACTCAGCGATATAGGCTTGACTGAAGTTGAAGGAGATGCCCGCGGTCGCATAAATTTCTTTCATGGGCTTCGTATATCCTAAACTCAATGCATCCAGGTATTGGTTCAAGGCTTGGCTTGGGTTTTGGCAATAATTTCGCCAAACGGCTAATGCCCCCAATTGTGCAATCGCGTATTCGATGTAGTAAAATGGCACTTCAAATAGGTGTAATTGTTTCTGCCAAAGCTTCGCTTTTACTTGTTCTATCCCCGTCCAATCCGTAATCGAGTCGGAGAATTTAGAAAAGATATGATCCCAGGCAGCGCTGCGTTCCTCCACGCTATGTGTTGGATTTTCATAGATCCAATGTTGGAAAGCATCAATCGTAGCCACCCAAGGTAGCGTCTCTAGGATGTCCTCTAAATGCTTGATTTTAGCTCTTTTGGCATCTTTCGGATCTTGGAAATATTGATCCCATTCGTCCATGGTGATTAACTCCATGCTCATGGAGGCAAGTTCTGCCACCTCCGAAGGAAAATTACGGAAGGCATTTAAGCTTAAATCTTTCGTTAAAATCGAATGCACGGCATGGCCCCCTTCGTGCAGTAATGTGACCATGTCGCGCACTTGTCCAGCTGCATTCATGAAAATGAATGGGAATCCACTTTCTTCCAAAGGATAGTTATATCCACCTGGATTTTTCCCTTTGCGCGAGTCTAAGTCGAAGCGATTTAGTTTAACCATTTCCTTCAAGCAATTGCTTAGAAATGGATCAATATTTTCAAATACTTGAATGGTTTTGTCTAAAAGCTCCTGGCCGGTTTCAAAGGGTTTTAAGGGTTTCCGGCCGAGTACGTCCACCGATTTATCCCAAGGTTTTAACGCATCAAGCTTTAAGGCTTCTTTGCGTTTCTCCGCTTGCTGGTTGATGATGGGAACAACGGTATTAGCTACCGCCTCATGAAATTCAAAGCAGTCGGCTGGGCTGTAATCAAAACGTCCGAGACTGGCAAAGGCATAATCTCGGTAGTTTGCGAAGCCTGCATTTAATGCGACCTCGTGTCGTTTTTCAACCAGCTGATTAAAAAGCGAGTCTAAGGTTTCTTGGATGGCTAGGCGCGCACTGGATACCTTTTCGTACACCGCTTGGCGCTTTGCGCGATCTGTCGACTCAAGAAAGGCATTGGCTTGTTGGAGTGTTTTTTCCTCTCCATCGATTTCTACCATCAATGAACCTGTTGCCGCGCCATATTGGGTTTGTAAGTTTTGCAACTCGGTGAATAGCGGAATGTTTTCTTCCCGAAATATTTCGATCGATTTCTTCATGCCGCGCAACATCACCGCATAGCCTGATGATGGCAGCTCAGAAGCGAATGGGCTTTCTGTTACTTTTTTATTCCAAGCATCGTCGAAGATGGATGCGTTTGGCATGATTTCGTTGACGAATTGCTGATAACTTAATTGATGCGCTTCATTTTGATTGTCGCATGACATCTTGATGTAGCGCCAGGCGAAGTTTTCCGACAAGTAACTTTCTAGTTCTGAACGGTTTTCGCAAAACAAGATTAGATCCTGTAAGGAGTTTATTTTCATCGCACTTATTTGTTCGAAATAAGGCAATACACTTTCCCAGGTACTTAATTGGAAATCTTGTGCAAGAAATTTGCGTTGCGTGGATTGGGCGGATACTTGACGAGTCATGAACTTATTTTTTTGCAAAAATACATCAAATTTGGCTAGCTTTAAATCAAAATTTAGCGATATGAATTTACAAATACCCTCTGTTCAATTAAATAACGGATTTTCGATGCCAGCTTTGGGTTTAGGTGTTTATGCGCCTGAACAACAGGAGGAAGTGGGTCAAGCAGTGGAAGCGGCATTAGCCGTAGGCTATCGACTTTTTGATGCGGCTTCGATCTACGGAAATGAAAAGGAGGTGGGGGCAGCCTTGGCGCAAGGTGGAGTGGCTCGAAATGAATTGTTTGTGACGAGTAAGGTCTGGATGGATGATATGGGCTTTGATACTACGATGCGAGCTTTTGAGAAGTCTTTGAAAGATTTGGCCCTGGATTACATGGACTTGTATTTGATTCATTGGCCGAAAGAGCAACATCGAAAAGAGACGTGGAAAGCGCTTGAGTCCTTATATGATCAGGGGGTGGTTAAGTCCATCGGGGTATCCAATTATTACCAAAAGCATTTAGAGGAGTTGTTTGTCTATGCTCATGTTTGTCCCGCGGTTAATCAAATCGAGTTGAGCCCCTTCTGTTATCTTCCGGAGGAACTCGATTTTTGTAAGCATAATCATATACAATTGGAAGGTTATGCACCAGTCGTTCGTGGCCAAAAGAAAGACCATCCGGTATTAGTGGATATTGCTCGTAAATATGGGAAGTCGACCTATCAAATTTTGATTCGTTGGGTCATTGAACAAGGCGCCGTAACGATTCCCAAATCAATTAACCCGGAACGCATGATTGAAAATGCGGAGGTGTTTGATTTTGCTTTGGATGCAGATGACTTAGCTCGGATGGCTGTGCTGTATGATAATACGCGTGTGGCTTGGGATCCACGGGACTTTTAGCCCCCTCCTTAACCTTTGGCAATCCTCCTCAGGTTTGCCAAAGGTAGTAGGAAAAAAGGGGCTTGCGCCCCTTAAAACTGATAATTTAATCGAGGTCGATGACCACCCCATCGCTTTTGGGATGTGCGACACAAGTCAAGACATATCCTTTGGCAATTTCACCTGCCGTTAGGCCATCTTCTTCATCCATCACAACCGTTCCTGATTTACATAGTCCCATGCAAGCCGTACACATGCCCGCTTGGCAAGAGTATGGAATATCTAAATCGGCTTCTAATGCGGCTTCTAAGATTGTTTCGTGTGGCTGAACCGTTACTTGATGTTCTTTACCTTCGTAGATTAACGTAATTTCTCTCGCCACTTCATTGTCGGATTCAGCGGTTTCTACCGAGGGGGCTGTATTGAATAATTCTTTATGAATTTGGTCACCTGGAACCTCAAAAATGGCTAATGCTTTTTGCACTTCTTCCATCATTTCCAAGGGGCCACATAAATAATAATGGGCCTTGGCAATATCAATCCCTAATTCTTGTTTCAAATAATACACGGTAGACGCTTGATTGATACGTCCTTTAAGGCCTGGCCAGTTGGCCGCTGGCCGACTGATCACATGAAGTATTGTTAGACGATCAGAAAAATCGTTTTCGAGTGCGTCTAATTGCTTTTTGAAAATGATTTGGTCTTCGTGACGTGAACCATAAATCAAATGTATCTTCGATTTGGGCTCGCGTTGAAGCAGGGTTTTGATCATTGACATCAACGGCGTTACGCCAGAACCAGCACCTATAAAGACATAATTCTTAGTAGCATCACCATCGGGTTCGATGACAAAATTTCCCATGGGTTCGATCACTTCTAGGCTATCCCCGATTTTCACGGTATCACAAAGGAAGTTGGAGACCAATCCCCCCGAAATGCGTTTCACCGTAATCGCCGGTGACATATCCGTCGCGGGAGAGGAAGAAAGGGAATAACTCCGGCGCGGTTTTTCACCAGCGATATTGGGAATCACGGTCAAAAATTGTCCAGCCAAATAATGAAGGGTATCATGGATGGGGTGCCAAAAATGGATGGTTTTGGTATCCGGAGTTTCCTCGGTAATATCCTTAACGGTCAAATGTAAAAATCGTAAGCTCATATTAATTGGAATTCGGGACGATCCACTGAATGGTCCCTGCGGGCGATTCATTATGCAATCGATCAAAGGCTGTTACAACAAAGCCATGTCCAGATTGTATTTCGGATGCGTCGATAATAAACGTATTTTTTTGTCCTTTGTAAATAATATTGGCAGCGTTTTCGATGCCTTTGATGCCCTCCGACCTACGAATACGGTAAACAACGTAATAGGCTGGTGGGTCTTTATCGACACTTGGTTCGCCGGCTTGCCAACGTAATGTCCAGTTGCCCGCTTGCTTAACCAAAGATACTTTATGGGGTGCGGTAGGTGCGATGCTATCTATCCATAACATGGGTGGAACAAGTGCCATGTGCTTGAAATGTGATGTGCGCAAGCTATCACGCCAGCCTTTGGCATTGTTTGTAAGTTGACTCGAGCTAAAAAAGATGGATCCTTGCACCTGGTTTAAACTGCGCGCCTCCGCTAATTGTTTCGATAATTCAGCCGCATTCCATTGGTCGGTGAGATGATAGGCGGCATGTCCGATA
>JBEEOB010000105.1:0-14340 GCA_041191865.1 Bacteroidota bacterium | reverse complement strand
AGAAGCCTTGCTTGCATAATTCGAAAAACACTACTACTTTTGCATCGCAATAAGGCAATAAAATGCTTGAAATGCAAATGAAGGTCGGTCAGTGATCGAACTTCCCTTCGACTCCCGAGTGGGTCAATTGATATACAAGCTTCGGCTTGATGATTCCGTAGCTCAGTTGGTAGAGCAATACACTTTTAATGTATGGGTCCTGGGTTCGAATCCCAGCGGGATCACAAAAAAAGCCTCAGAGAAATCTGAGGCTTTTTTGTTTATCATTCGTTGGGAATAAAAAATGTAATTTTCAGGGTATCATCCATTGAAAAGAATCCCGTGTGTAATCAAAGAATGCTCTTCGATGGCCCGCATGATTCAGCCACAACCAATCGATGGATTCAACCTGAATGGATACTATGCCAAAATTTTGGTATCCTACCTCACTCTCGGATAAGGTAAATTTTTCCTGTTCTATCGCTTCGGTTAAACCGCTCGTGGGTGATGCAACTAAACTCGAGGGACTAAATTTAGTTAAATAACATTTACGGCTGGACATGGTGGTTTTTTCCCATGCTTCACGGGTGAGATCGTCATTAAGATGAAGTTTTGCTTTTCCTTTTACCCGTAGTTGAATGCGTGCGGATGCATCATAAAATAGCGCGCTGATGGATGGATTTAAGTCTAATTCTTCCCATTTGGGACTGCGAATGTCCGTATGAAATCGTAATTCATGCGTTTCTGCTATTGCTTTACGTAACACGACTGTTCGCAAACTGATGCCCTCTTGGGAGAAATTTGCCACACTGGTCGTGTGAAAGGGATGTCTGCTTTTTTGAGCCCCGGTGGCTAATCGATGCCAACAATCACTTTCAAGTGTATTTAAATTTTCAATTAGATGGACCTCAGAAGATTTGTGGTTGAAATTCATTCAATTGAAACATAGAGAATTTATAATTGTTTCAATGAAAATTAAATTTAAACAATTATAAAATTCTTATGAAGGTCACCTATTTAAATGGTGCATAAATGTATAAATATAATTAAGATAAGTATTCATTTATTTCATCGATTGATAGTTTTTCTTCAATACTAATCCCATCTGAAATTTCCGCAATTTCTAGAATTAAATCTTTAATTGAATGTCTTACCTCTTGCCCGTAAGATTTAAGTATGTTTAAAAATTCTTTTTTGTATTTGGTTTCATTTTGAACTAAAAATTCAAAGTCTTCGATATAATTATTGGCCAAATTTTCTATTTCTTCATTGTTTAAGGACCCACTGTAAGCAGATTCTATAAAATTTTTGAGTATTGTTATTAGAAATACTTTTTCATTGTCGGCAAAATTATTATCCGAATTTGCTACCAAAAAAATTGGATACGTTAAAATTAAAATATGAAATTCTTCGTCTGTGATACTAATATTTCTGTCTATTTCGAATTGGTTTTTCATAATTATATGTTTTGATTTAAAGTTTAATGTCAAAATATTCTGAAATAATAAAAATTAGAGATCCAGCTATTCCATAAATTCCCAAGGCAAATGCTATTAATCCATGATCGGTAAACCACAAAACTGAACACAGGATAATCGAAATTCCAAGAATCATTAATTTCATATTGAACTTCTTTTTTCTGTTCATTTTATTTTTTTCTTCCTCTTCTGTAGCTAGTTTCTGTTTAAATATATTTTCTTCCTCATGTTTGATTAAGGTTTCTTTAAAAAATTCGGCTTCCTTTACTGCACCGATTTGTTCTAATTTAAAAATTCCTAATTTTATTTTTTCTACGGAAATCTGATAATATGTTTCTGAATTTTTGGCTCTAATAATCGAAAATAATTCGTTTAAATTTTGGAAAATATCATCCGAATTTGAATTAAAAGACATTTTTACAATTTCTTGAAGTTGAGCTTCCTCATCTTTCATTTTTGCATATTCTTGTTCTAATTTTATTTTGTCAATTTCTAATTCGTACTCTAGTTCTGCAGCATGTTTTTGAAGTCTAGCTTTTTCTAAGAGAGCTTCAGCCTTAATTTTAGACTCTGAAGCTTTAATTTCCGCAGCTTTTACTGTAGCGCTTACACGTTTAGGAGTTGACCATTTATCCCCAAATATCAAATTAGATGCTACTTTGCCAGTATTTTTCCCCAACTCTCTACTAAATGAATTCCCGAAATTTCCCATACAATATTTTTTTTGAATTAATTATTCGTTTTATATAGCTAAATATTTTAGATGTTATTAAAAGTTTCTGATTAACGTTCAAACGTTATAACAAATGTTAATTTTTTTTTTAGATAGTAATTTGTTCAATTGAGTACAAATCTGCTCAAATGAGTTCGTTTCATTATTTAATTTTCTCGGATGACCTTTACGCCTAGTTATTATTTGAAAATTTAGAATCAGATATTGAGTTTATACCTGGAAAAATATTGCTATTAAAATCACATAATTGAAACTTTTAAATGGATATTTAATTCTAATTCTAATTCACCCGAAACCCATTCACAGCAGAATAACTCGCTGATTTATTATCCATCGTTTTCACCATCCAATAATAGATTTTCCCCGATTGAACCGGAACCGAAACGCTGCTTGTTGTCGATTTTACTTTAGGCACATCGCTTAAGGCAACTTTGGCAAAATCCTCCCCAATGTACACCTCATAGCTTAATAAATCGACCGGTGTATCCGAATCACTCGCTTTCCAACTCAATTTGATTTGCCCATTCACCGCATCTGCAGATTCCCCCGAGACCGGCGAAAGGAGTTGGGCCGGATTAGGTGCCGATGAGCTCTCCCCTGCTCCAGCAAAGAAAAACTTCCACACGGGTGAAGTTGAAGTCAAGCTCGTTTTGGTGGACTTAGAAATCACCGACCACGCATAGGTCTCCCCGGCTGTCAAACTGATTAAGGCTGGACTTGTTGTCGCAGCTTTCGTCTCCGTTACATTGGTCTTTAGATTCGTTATCTTGATTTCATAACTTGTCGCCGTAGCTACTGTCGTCCACGTAAATTGTACTTGATTTGTATTCACAGCCTCCAAACAGGTCGTATTATTTAAAGGTTTGCTTAACTCTACGGCATCAGGTGCCTTTTCAGGCTGTGTGGGGGTTACTGGAGTTGGCGCTTCTGCCGGCGCCGAACCACAAGAGATAATGAAAAAACTCAGAACTAGGATTATGCTATATCGAATCATTTTTTAACAATTTTGGCTTGTTGATTAATTGTATTTCCCGTGACTTGTACCAAGTAAATACCTGCGGATAAATCACTTAGATCTAATTGGATGACCCGGTTCAAATCAGGTTGCTGTTGCATCGAAACGACTTTCGAACCATTCAAATGATATAAAACTATTTGAACCTCGCGGTCTTGACCACTGACGTAAATATTCAAGTCATTTTCGCAGGGATTGGGGAAGCAACGGATTTGCTCCGACTGGAATATTTCCTTGTAATAGTTTCCCTGACAGGCTTGATCGGTCCATACTTTGATGAGGTTGGGACCTTTTTCTAATTCAGCTGACCATGTGTCACTGTTAACCTCATAGATCTTTTGGTTCAATTGAATGTAGTATTGCTTGGCACCTGATAATTCAAGTTCCACGCGATTGCTTTCCGCGCGTACAATTGACTGTACAATCAAACTTGCGGGTTCTGCAATTTGGAAATCGAATCGCTGTAAGTAGGTTTTCTGTCCTTCGATGCTAATGCTCATTTGGTAATTACCTATCGCTAATTTGTTCAACAATTGACTCGCACCTGCGCTTGATTTAAGTGTTTGGGCAAAATTTGATGGTCCTTTGACATCCAAGGCATAGTTGTATTTTTTATCGACAAAATCAATTTTCATCGCTCCATTACTCATGCCGGGACAGGTTGTGGCTACCATTTGAAGCGCATAATTATTTACCGGTACGCTAAATACCTCACAACCATGTATATCCACCACAGCACCTATCGGCGTGGCTGGGCATAAATCATTCCCATCAGCTACACCGTCTCCATCTGAATCGTTAAATAATTTGATTAATTGAACTTTAGGGAATTCTTTAAACAGCACCTCATTTGTTGCTTTAGGGTCATTCCCCATCCATTGATTAAGCAAAGAACCATAGACTTGTCGGAAATCGTAATTGGCCACCAATTCATCACTTGTCTTATAATCCAACGGTATTTTGGGATTAGCTCCTATGACCCCACCTTTCACGGAATTTCCAAATACAAACATCGGTGCTACAGTTCCATGGTCTGTACCTGTACTCCCGTTGGAATGCACTGTCCGCCCAAATTCAGAGAGCGTAACCCCTACAACGCGATCTCCTAAATTTTGGGCGTCCAAGTTCTTCATAAAAGTCACAATCGCATCATTTACTTGTTTCAGTAAATAGGTATGCTGGCCTTTTGTTGAATCTTGTGTATCTACTTGCTTACTGTGTGTGTCAAAGCCAGTTAATTGGACCATGTAGACTCTAGTTTGTAATCCTCCTGAAATCAGCTTTTGTACAATTTTAAATTGATTGCCCAAGTCATTTTCTGCGAATGCGAAGGGTGTGGTACCTGAACGAAAGGCAGTCTGTACGACGGAGCCATACACCTGAGATTGTTTTCCTATTAACTGTAAATACGCTAATCGAGAACCCTGAATGGTTGTTGGGTAGGTATTAACAAATGGATTAATCAAATTATAAAACTGATCCGGATTTGAATAGATTAAGCTGGTAAACGAATTTTGACCTTGAAATAATAAACTCGACTCCCCGCCTAATTCAATCGAGAGCGGATGTGGAAAATTCGGATTAGGGTATGCATTGGGATATGAGGGATGTTGACTCTCCAAATACCTGGCCATCCAGCCTGAACTCTCATATTGGTCAGTATCCGTACCTGACATCCAGATATCTGTCGACCTAAAGTGAGAAAAGTTAGGCTTCGTATATCCGACGGATTGTACGACGGCAAGTCTTTTTTCGCTCAAAAGCGTATTCATCCCAGCCATAGATGGATGAAATCCGAGACTCGTTCCTTCCACAGGGATGTATTTGTTTTCAGGGAGTATGACACTGGGTCGGATGGATTTCAGTTGGCCATATTGTTCCATCGGCATCAAGGTATTCAAACCATCGTTGCCCCCATTGAGTCGAACAATCACTAATATTTTGCCTGCTTCCGCGGTACTACTTAGCAAGTCTGAAAGCTCTAGTTGCCCTAAACCGGGCAAAAAAGAGGGTATGGCGGCTAAATGTGCCATATTATGTAAAAAATTCCGTCTGTTCATTCCCTTCATTAAAATAGTTGGGATTCTCCCAATTGATAAATTAAACCTAAGCCCTTCGCCATGCGATTTTGAATCGTGGAGGTGTTTTCTGCGGATGGATTAGCCACATAGGCATTCCACAATTCCGACCAATAATTCAAGTTCATGTTTCCTTGCATGATTTGGCTGATGATGAGTTGGCGATTATCCGCACTAATGTTCATTCCAATATGCCTGTTGACAAGCTGGTCGACCAAGCCTTCCAAATCCGCTGGATTATTAAATTGACGTAAATAACTCGCCAAATTCACTCGGACTTGCGCATACGTTTTTGTCGAACCATTGTAATAAACTCCCTGCCCCCAGTTGAACAGCGCATCCGTGAATTGCGCACGCTTGATGATGGTTTCCGAATTAATCCAAAATAAATCGTAGGCGGGAGCTTGGTAATAAGCAGGCCAACCGGATACACTCGGAGGATCGCCGATGTTCATACCCAAACTGATCATGGCATTCTGAATTCCGTTGTAGCGTTTGAAATCAAAATAGATACCATCACTGCCTTTGGGAAAAGGCTTATAATTGTTATCAAGCAATGGCAGATCGAATTCTTTGAGTAAACCCACTACGAAATCAAGGGGTGATTTCACCATTGTTTTCATGTGCATGTTGTCAAAGAAATGCTCACTGAGCAATAGCGTCCGCAGAACAGGAAGAATTTCAAATTTGGCATCTTTGAAAATCTTGGCCAGCGGCGTAATGATGAGGTCTTCTGTGGCCGGATCAATGCTGGGATTGACGAAGAAGCTGTAAATCCGCCGACAGATATATTTCGACATTTCGTCTGTGGCGCAGATCATATCGATCGCTTCTCGGAGTTCGCCCTCGGCTCTGTCTGGGTTTGAAGAGCCGGAAATTTTTTTATTTCCGTAAAATTCAGAAAATTGTTTTTCCCCTGTATCGTGTATGCCAAAGTTGTTTTTGACAATGGCTCGCCCTTCGGTTGTTTTTGTCTTTTCCCAGTCAAATTGCCAGCCTGTTAATAGTCTTGCCATTTCGGCCACATCTTTTTCGGTGTATTTGGAATTGGGCCCCTTGCCTACCGTGAATAATTCTTGCAGTTCGCGGGCATAGTTTTCATCCGGGGCGTATTTGTTATTTTGATTTCCATTCAAGTAAATGAGCATGGACGGGTCAATCGTTACTTGGTAAATCAGCTCTTTAAAATTCCCAAGTGACAGTTTGAACAATGTGTCGACATAATAGAAGGCGTTTTTGGAGATTCCCGCATTTTGAATGGAGCTGACCAACAAGTTATTGTAAAACAGCACCATACGCCAATGAATGGAGGTCGACTGCAAGTTGAATTGCTTCAGCATCCAGGATTTTAAAGAAACCCAGCGGGCACCGCCTTGATTAACTTCGGTGGCATTTACCCAAACGGCCCCACGTGCCACATCGTTTTTAACCTCATCTGGATTATCGATGATATCCAAATAATAGTCGTTAATAGGTAAATCAAATGCTTTTTCTGGCGTCAGAAGCAACTCTACGCAAGCGTTCAAGGAAAGGTTTTGAATTTGCGTATAACTCGAATGGCTATAGCCAATCAGCGTTCGATTGAGTAAATGTTTTCGTTGGGTCGCACCAAATTCTCCTGTATACACCGCTAAGCCTTTTGAAGAATTAAGTGTCCGGTCCTTGCGGAGGCCGATACTCTCCCATTGTACTTTTTCCTTTTGGAAAAGAGCAACCAAGTCGGGATGTTTGATTTTGTCCGTTGGAACGTGTTGGCTCATTGTATCAAATAATTTTGTTAATTGCCGCCATGAAGCGACGCGATTTTGTTCAACATTTATGCCCCTCATGGGCGGTCATTCAAGTTTTAGCCACGGCGAATGCTTGTGTGCAAGCAGATGAACCTGTTACGGATTTGTCCGCATCTGAGATTCAGGAATTCGAACGTGTAGCTAAGAAATACAACGATGAAGGGTATTTTCAGGAAGGAAATCAGGTTTTTGTCAACCTTACAAATCCAACCTTTTCAAAACTAGGAAACAATTTAGGATACGTCAACATATTGGATGCCGGGGTCCTGCTCCTTCGAACCGACGAAAAGACCCTAAAAGCCTTCAGTAATTGCTGTCCACACCAAGGAATTCGAGGGGCTTGGGTCTTTGTTAATGGCCGTTTTCGCTGTGATAATCACGGGAATTCTTATAATGTGAATGAGGTAAATACGGTTTCCTGCAGTTCAAACAGCATATCCGGAGGATTACAAAGATTTACAGTGGTGGCTTACAAGCAATTCCTTAAAATCAGTAAAATTTAGTTTAGTAAAAGGCAAATCACGGTAGATACAAATGAGTCCATCTTTGTCCAAATGAGTCCAAAAACACCTAAGCCACTTTGATTGTCAACTTCTTAGCGTAATCCCTTATAACCTTATTCCACATGATGTCTATTTGTTGTATATTGAAAGAACTTTATTCTACGATATGCCATCATCTATTCCTATTTCCGTTCATGAGCGGAAGTGGTTTTTGAAATTTATTCATGAAGTTTACGGTATTCAGATCATTGATGCCTACTCTTGCCAACGTCTCAGCGAGGAGCTTTTGACCCGGTCCAAAATTTCGATTTCTTACAATACAATTCGCCGACTTTTTGGGATCATTAAAGGTTCCAATCAAGCCTCACGATTTACATTAGATTGTATCAGCAAAAGTTTGGGCTATTCAGATTTTTCTCATTTTCAAGAAGCTGTTAATCAGTTAGAAATTGATTACGTTAACCAATTGTTAATTCTTAATCGCTTAAAAAAGCGTAAGGATTACGAAATCATCTTGCGCATTGTTCAGGATTTTCAATTTTCAAATTCAGATGAGATTTATCAGTTGAAATCCATCATCGATTTATGTATCGATATTGAGAATTACGAACTTTTGGAGGGGATATTTAACCTTGAGTTTAATTTTAAAAATGAAGATTTAGTATGGAAATTATACGTTTCCCTACAATCGATTTTTATCCAATGTAAACTAGGTAACCCAAAGATGATTTCCTTTATCGGTGGATTAATGAAAACGAATGAAACTGCTCAACGTGTTTTGTTGCAATTATTTGTCGATGAAGATGCCCTCAATGCCTATTACGGGGACTGGATTGAGTTGGTCTCAGTTGAACTCGTGGAGGATATGGAAATGTTTAAGAGTTTGATGTTAATTCAGCGGGCCGTTTTAAATAAACAAACTGAGATGGCCTTATCCCTTTTAGAACGCTGCAATTTATTACTCTCAGCTAATGAGATTGATTTTCACCCCATTCTCAAAGGACGTTTAGCGGCATGGAATTATCTGTTATTAGCCAATAAAAGTCTATTCCTGACCTTGTTTGAAGAATTGAAAACGGTTCCGGATCAACTCTTCTGTCTTGTCTTTTTTTATCGTTTATTGGTTGATTTTGATGCTGATATAACAGAAATTGATTTGATTGAACGATTTAGCTTTGATGACCGGATGATTTCCTCCCATTTCACCCAAAAAGAAAACTTAAACATTTACCACTTGCTCAGGGCGAGGTATTTTAAACAAAAAAAACATACCTTGGAAAAGGAGCAAGCTCTTGGGAAATTCAATCCCTTGTATAAGTATGCCTGTTTATTTGATTGGGTGGATAAGCAGTTGGCCTTTTTAAACTAATTCGTTGAAATGACTTTGGGAATCCTTCTCGTTTTTTTTAGTTCTTGCTTCTTTGGAATAAGCAATTCCTATTGGAAAAAAGCAATTGGCAATAAACCTTTCCTTCCTATTTTGTTTATTCGCGGACTATACTCAACAATGTTTTTTTTTATCTGTTGTTTGATTGATTTTTACACCGGATTTTTTCAACATTGGTTAGGTATACCACCTTCATTTACTCTTCAAGAATTCGGATTAAGCCTACTTTTATGCCTTTTCAGTACCTTGGGCCTATACTATTTTGTTAAATCCATCAAGGATTCCGAGGCTTCATTGGTTATCCCACTTTCTTCCCTGAATATTTTTGGTTTGATAACGGCCGTTTTTGTCTTGGGGGAAGCTTGGCGACCTACTTATTCTTGGGCCTTGATTAGTGTAATTATTGGCATCTACTTGATTTATCGAAATGAAATACAATCTCATTCTAGTCAATCATTTTGGCGCGCTTTGAAAGGGGGATTATTGGCTTCTTTTTTTTGGGGTGTTTCCTACACACTCTTTAAATACCCTATAGCTTGGTTGGGCATTCTTCGATTTAGCTTTTTGTTGGAATTTAGCGTGAGCATGCTCGTTGGGGTATTACTCTGGAGGTCAAAAGATTCTTTGCGTTCTATAGAACAGGGGCCTATTCGTTTTTTGGCGATATGCCTGATTGGCGGATCTGTTTTTTTGCATTTGTCCTATCAGTTAACCGATTTCACTAAAATCATATTTGCCGGAAAGTTTCAATTAATTTTTTCAATTATTGCCGCAAAAGTATTGTACGGTGAATCGATAGGTTGGTACCGACTAGCCGGAATCGGATTTTTGTTTTTATCAATTTTTCTGATTTTTTAAGAGAGAATTTAAGTTCCTCATTATTTGAGCGTAAATGTCATTCAATTACTACAATCCATAAGTCGATCGCAAAGCTGCAAAATTCGATTTGATCTCGTCAAAACTCAGGGCTCTATTATAAACCCGCATGCTATGGTAGGTCCCTGGGCAAAAGTCTTGGGCCGACGTACCTGCGTTCGTATGTCTTGCACCAAAATATAGTCCGTTCGTGCTTAGTCCTCCTGCTGGGGTGGCGAATGTCCCTGTGCCAACTTGCGCACCATCTTTATACAAAACATAACTTGTACCCGTAACCACATAATCCCAAATATGGACGGTGTTGTAGTTGTCTATATTTACCGAAGATTGACCTGTGGCACTTCCTATGTCAATTGCTGATGCGTTTTTGAAGTAGGATATGTAGCCTCTTCCGGCGGTCCAACTTTCATTGGCCCAAATCGTTCCCCAATAAGTGCTTGGATTAAATGCTGCGGCGATACTTAACGTAAAAGTATTCGGTAAATTATAGTTGGTCGAAATATAAGACCCTGAAGCCGTGGTATATCCCCCACCATTCGACGCGGTGTACGTAGGCGCATTTACCAAGGTAGCATTATTCCCGTTCCCTGAAACATCATTCCAAGTGGATCCAGAACTAGCTGGGTTAATCAAATTCATCACTAATCCACCCTGAATCACCCCATAAGTCCCTTTGTTGGTCTCATAGTTTCGGGTAACTTCTGCTGCACTCATTGCCTTTTTATAAAGTCTGACGATACCGATTTGGCCGTTGTAATATTGGGAATATTCTCCGCCGTTGTATGATCCGATATATAAGTTTGTAGCTGTGTTGAGTATTCCGCCCGAAATAGTAATGGCTTTGGTTTGTTTTAAAACACCATTCGCATAGGTATAAATGTTATTGTTGGTCTTATCCCACACATAGACCATGTGGACCCAATTGTTTGCGATGAGTGAATAATTATCCGTAGTTAAGGCAGTACTCCCATTACTGAAATCGGCGCGAATAGCGCTTCCCACCAAGCGTAAAGCATAGGAAATATTTGCACTATTTCCTCCGTTGCTATATTTTCCGATTACCGTTCCCGAACTCAAGCTTGCGGGTTTCATCCAAACTTCGATGGTCCAACTTCCCGTTCCAGGTTCTAAATTGGCATTATCGGGAATATTAACCTGAGAATTTGAACCATTGAATGTCAGGACGGAATTGCTGTAAGTGACATTGGACATGGTTCCATGCAAGCCATTGATCGTTAAATCATTTAAGGCAGTTCCCGTTCCTGAATAACTCTCCGTAATGCCGGGATTATAATGCATGACCAAATTATCTGTCGTATACACAATCGGTTTGAGCAATAAACCCATTCGAATCGTGATGTGATTATTCCAGGTGAGCGGGACGAGTCGCACGGATTTGGCAAAAACGGCGTTGGGAAAAAGTACACGATTATCTTCGGTGGTGCTACTGTTGATTGTCACATTGCTCAAAACGGTTGTCCAAGGTGCGGAACCCGTTAAACTCGTTTGAATATCCGCTTTGGTGATCCATTGGCCTCCGGAGGCAGCCCGCGGTTGAATCACAATTCCTTTGATAAATGTTGGGTCGTCATAATTTAAGGTAATCCACTGACTCGTATTATTGGTCCCAGCGGCCCAACCCAAATCCGAATTTAACCAAGGCGAAAAATGCCCCGCTCCGCCAAATCCATCCCCTGCCCAAACACTCGAAGTACTCCAATAGATAGGTGTTGTGTTGGTATTGGGACTATGAACACTGTAATCAAACTCGTCTTTGCGGATATTGTATTCCTGTAGTATTTCGGAGTCATTCAAGGGGACGTTGTGAATCTTAAACTGGGCAAGGTTGAATTTTCCATAGGCACTAGAACCTACAATGGTCGCCTCAGTTGCACCAATGGCAAAATTTTGACTGCTGGGTGGAATTTCTCGAGCGAAGCTTAGATTTCCCTGTAGCACTCCATTCAAATAGGCTTTTAATGTAGTTCCATCGTACGATATAGCCACATGATACCATTGATTTAAATTGATGCTTGTGGATGAGATGGCTGTGCTTGATGGCCAAAGTCTATATTTAAATACGTTATTGACTAATTCGATGGTGCTGGCATGCCAACCGGAACTTGGGGTTTGAGAATCTAATTCACTGATCACGACACCACTTGCGGCTGTTGGGTATATCCAAAAGCTCATGCTAAAGCTACTTTGGACACTTGAATTCATGGATTTAAAATAGGGTCTCAAATTGCTAGTCACTAAATATTCATTGACCCCATCTAAGGAAACATAGCCTAATGAATTGATAAAAATTGGGCTATTGACAATGGAGGCATTGCCTGTGGAGTTACCGGATAGATTATTGACGCTTGTTGCACCACGTGTGAAAGTGGCGGATTTTGAGAAGTCATAATGGACGACCAAATTGTTTTTAGGTAATACAGCCTGTTGGATTGGAAGGGCCATTTGAGCCCAAACAGCGTTGGATATGAAACAAATTACAAAAAGCTTGAATAGACTTTTCATATTAATTACTCATCTCGCCCGTCACGAGGATACTATTGCTACCTAAATGCAGAATACTTGCCACGGAATACTGACTCGCCGTTTTCGTGAAACTGCTCCGATTTAAATAGGTACCCGAAAAGGTAATTTGCCCCGCTCCCATTTGAACAACGGTACAGTTGAAGCCCGTTGGTAAACCCGTCGGTATAGTAATTGTAATTGCCGAGGAGGCAGTTGATTGAATCACCTTTCCATTATCTGCTGCTGTAATGCTGTAATTGGCGCTGATGGAAGTCACATTAGCCGCGAATCCGGAAATGGAAGAGGTCGATGAATTACCTCCGGTGATCGTCCCCGTAGTGGATATGTTTCCTGCCGTATAGGCAATGTCATTTCCTGTACGCGTCCAATTGCTATTGACGCGTGTCCAGGTAGGTGATGCGGAAGTTCCGGTATTAACATAAAAACCCACTACCCCGTCCGTTTGATAAATCATTAAACCATTCGCTGGACTTGTTATGGCTGTTTTTTGGGCATCGGTCATTCGTGGAATTAGTAAACCTTTGCTGGTTGACGAAATTTCCAATTTCGCGGAAGCGTCTGGTGCAGCCGTACCTATGCCTGTTTGTGAAAAAGCAGTAAGGGATGCCCAAAAGATTAGAACAAGAATAATTCCTAGATTTCTCACCCGTGTTTTTTTTCAAAATTAAGAAAAAACATCCGAAAAAGGTAGGTTCCTACCAGAATGACGGCAAGATTGGGTGAATGCTAGTCCCTTGTCAAATTTTGCTGGGCATTTATTTCAGCCCTATTTTCGACCTGTATTTATTTGTGTATCAAAGGCTATTACTGACAACAAGGACCATTTAGGCCTCATGGATATAGGTTTTGGATTATCTTTTAATGAATTCTTTTGATACAATAAACGAATGATTCTTTTAAAGCTCGGAAATGCTCTGTATTTTTGAAATACTAACAGTTAAAATCTATTAATATGAAAATGAACAAAACATTCGCCTCTGTACTTAGCATATGTGCGCTGATGACATTGGCTTTGGTGGCATTTAAACCTGCCGAAAAAAACAAACCAGCTGATAAGCCATTTGGAGGATTAGCACTTTACACCGTTCGTACGGACATGGGCAAGGATGCGCGTGCTACCTTGAAGGCCGTGGCAGATGCTGGATATGTGAATATCGAATCAGCGGGCTACAACAATGGAAAATTCTATAACCTATCCCCTGCTGATTTCAAGGCCTTATTGGATGAAATGCATTTGAATCCGATTTCAGCGCATCAGGGTTCTGTGACTTTTGAGAATATCGACCAACAAATTGCGGATTTAAAGGCAGCAGGATTTCAATATTTTGTCATTCCGGTTCCTCCTATGGGATTATTTACGTTTGATGCGGTGAACAAGAAAATGGCCATGAAAGGTGGAGCTAAGAATTTGGCAGAAATCTTGAACAAATTAGGCGAAAAATGCCATGCTGCAGGTTTGGAGTTATTGTACCACAACCACGATTTTGAATACGTGAAAGACGCGGATGGCATTGTAACGATTGATTATTTGTTGGAAAACTGCAATCCTAAATTTGTCAACTTCCAAATGGACATTTACTGGGTAACCAAAGCGGGTGCTGATCCGGTAGCATATTTCAAACGCTACCCAGGTCGTTTTAAATTATGGCATGTGAAAGATATGGATGATCAAGGTCGTTTCGCGCCCGTAGGCAAAGGACACATCGACTTCAAACGTGTCTTAGCAAATGCCGAATTAGCTGGTATGAAATACTACTACGTAGAACAAGATGCTTGTGTGAACGAGACGCCATTAGAGGCGATTGTTATTTCACATAAAGGATTGGGTGAGATTGGGTTCAAATAAGAACTAAGTTTAATTAAATGAAAAGCCCCAGGAAAATGATTTCTGGGGCTTTTTGTTTACTCCGGATGATACACCCGTTCCGCTTTTTTCAGCACCTCAGCCTTATCCAAG
>JBEEOB010000104.1:0-30521 GCA_041191865.1 Bacteroidota bacterium | reverse complement strand
GTCGAAATCATTAAGAAAAACATCAATAGAAAAAATAGAATATCCGCTAGGGCGCCTGTTTCTACTTCCGATGCTTCTCGTTCGCGCTTTCTAAAATTCATAGGATAATTTATTTTTTATTGGCTGGCTTGTGTAACAAGTCAATGAAATCCATGGCTACAATTTCCATTTTGTTAATCGAACGATCAATCATCGTCGTCAACAAAGTATACATGACATAAGCAATAATACCTACAATCAAACCCGATGCAGATGTCACCATCTTCTCATAAATACCTGAGGCAATCGTTGAAATTTCGATTTTGTTCGACGTCGAAATGTTGTGGAATGTACGAATCATACCCGTTACCGTTCCCAAGAATCCAAACATTGGTGCAATACGTGCAATTGAACTTAAGATACCTAAGTTCTTCTCCATGTTATAGATTTCCAACTTCGCTTTATTTTCAATCGCATCTTCAATATCACGAATTGGTGAGCCTAAACGGCCTAAACCACGCTCTAATAAGTTAGCAATTGGGAATTTTGAATTTTTGCAATAAGTCACAGCACCTTGAATATTACCCGCTAAAAGCAATTCATTGATGTTATGAAGAAAATTCTCATCAATACGAGATGTTTTGCGAATGTATAAGTAACGCTCAATGAATAAAAACAAGGCAGCTGTAAACAAGAATAAAATTGGATACATGACATATCCCCCTTTTTCCAATAAACTTAATACAGTGAATTCCTCGACTTGAGCAGCATCTAACAGAATAAAATTAAGATGTGAAGACATATAGCTTTGTTGAAAATTTTAATGATTTAATATAAACTTAAAGTTGGCCAAAAATATTGTCTTTTTCAAAAATATAGACCGCATTTATTCAAATAATTATTGACTCTTGTACCAAAAGCCTTCTTTAAGTGAGTACATTGACATCCAAAGCTCTTTAATAGATGTCTTACCGAGTACCTGTGCAATTAGGTGATTCGCATAAGGTAACATGCTTGCACGAAAAGCCTTCATCCCTGGAATTGCTTGCCTTTCCGTCAAAGTCAATTGAGCCATTTGGTCCATTAAGTCAAAAAAAGCAGCCAAATTCAACGGATTAGCTTTGTCCATTTGCGTTAAATACCCTTGCGCCAATTGAATATCCGCCAACGTCTCAAAAGCACCTGCAGCACCAATTAGATAAACAGGACGATGTTCTTCACAAGCCGCATACAGGGTAGTTAACCCAGCCTGTATATAGGCATCTAAATTTTTTGATACGCATGCATGATACTCACCCTCCAGATTAAATAGCGATTGCAATTTCAGCCCACCTAACTCCAAGCTTGTTTTAAATAAAATCGTTTGGTTTTGGAAGAGAATAAACTCTACACTTCCTCCACCGATATCCATCACTAAAGAAACTTCGTTCCAAGGGTCTGGCAATGAATGCCGAATGCCCTGAAAAATATAATCGGCCTCTTGAATTCCCGAAATGACTTGAATAGGTATTTCTAATTGCGTTTCAACGAGTTCAATAAATGCGCCTGCATTTCGCGCATTCCGCAGAATACTCGTTCCAATCCCTTGAATGGAAACACACCCTTTGTCTTGTGCATGCCAACGAAATCGTTCCAAAGCTTCTAAGGCCCTTGCCATGGCATCCAACTGCAAAAGGCCCGTATCCATGGCCCCCTTACCTAATCCAACTGGACGGTGATCTTCATATAACACGTTCATTTTTCCATCCGATGATTTTTTTTCAGCGATTAATAGCTGAAAGGTATTCGTTCCTAAATCAATAATCGCGCGCGGCTTTGGCATCCTATAAGGGTTTGGAACAAAAGTACATCGAAAGGCTGTTTATTAAAAAACAATTCGTAATTTAGAACCTATTCCAACCCAAATTTCCTAGATGCTGGATCCTGAATTTGATGACCATAAGGAGGATATTCAATCTTCGTTAAATCGCTTCGAAAAAATGCTCAACGAGGATGAGAATTCATTCTTTGATTTGGACACCTTGGAGCAAATCGCGGAGCATTATTTCATCCAAGGAAAATTCGACGAAGGCTTAAAGGCCTGCAACATTGGATTAGAACATTTCCCTTATACATTAGAATTAATTACGTTAAAGGCCCAAATACTGGGTGAAATGCAGCAAGCCGAAGCCGGCTATGAATTGATCGAAAACGCGATGCTGCTCTTCCCTACCGACCTCGACTTGTTGATGGTAAAAGGTTCACTTTTGAGCCAATTAAAGCAACACGAGAAGGCCGTGGAGATTTTCCTGCATATTTTGGAATATGCAGAAGAAAAAGACGACGTTTATTTCCGCTTGGGCCTGTGTTATTTAACTTGGCCTAAACCACGGGAAGCGGTAGACATGTTCAAGAAATCGCTCGAGCATAATCCTGAGAATGAGAATGCACTTGTTGAGCTTGCAAATGCATTGGACGAAATCGGAAAAATTGAGGAGAGTATCCCTTATTATGAAAAGTTTATCGACCAAGATCCCTTTTCCTATACCGCATGGTATAATTTAGGCATCGCCTATTCCAAACAGAAAAAATACGAAAAGGCAATTGATGCTTACGAATATTCGTTGGCCATCGAACCCACCTTTGCCTCTTCCCTATTCAATTTAGGCAATACCTATATGAATTTGGAGGAATATGTGAAGGCGGAGGAAGCTTACCGACTTTGCCTGCAACATGACGAACCGAATCCGGAGTTATATTGCTGTTTAGGTGCCAGCCTAGAGCGCCAAAAACAATTTAATGAGGCGCTAACCTATTACAAAGATGCGGTCAAAATTGATCCGCTGTGGGACGAAGGATATTATGGATTGGCCGTTTGCTTGACCGAATTAGACAAATGGTTTGAGTCCTTGCATTTTCTCAAAAAGGCAATCAAGCTGAATGAGACGAATCCGCTCTATTGGACGGGGTTAGCAGATGTGGAAGCCTATTTAGGCAATGCGATTTCAGCTGACGAGGCCTTCCAAAAATCCCTCGAATTAGATTCTTTTTTTGCTCCTACCTGGGTCAAATGGGCACAAATGCACTTTGAATTAGGCGATTATGAAAAATCTGCCGACATCATGTTATCTGCCATCGATGAATTACCTGAAGAGGCTGAATTGTACTATCGTTCAGCGATCTTTTTAATTAAAGCTGCACAGTTCAAAGAGGCTTTTCATTTCTTAGAAACGGGATTAATGCTGGACTATGACAAACATGTCCTCATTTTTGATTATTTCCCAAATTTGGAAACTCAGAAAGCTATTTTCAAGTTAATTCAGCAATACAAGAAATAAGCTCTTTCCAATGGCCCCGATTTTCTGCCACTTATCCAAAAGCTTGCGCCTGATAAATCAACTTCATTAAATTCGTAAAATTTATAACTGTTTCTCATGAAAAAACTACTCTACACCGGTTTGGCGGTACTCTGCCTAGGAAGTAGCGCATTTGCACAGCAAAAGCCAAAATCCTTACCTATTCCTGAAAAAGTCACTGCGGCTGAAGGGATTACGGAATACAAATTAGCCAACGGCCTACGGGTTTTATTATTCCCAGACCCATCCAAACAAACCATCACGGTAAATATTACGTATTTAGTAGGCTCACGTCACGAAGGATATGGCGAAACCGGAATGTCCCATTTGTTGGAACACATGGTATTCAAAGGAACCAAAGAGAAACACAAAGAAGTTGCCAAAGAAATCTCGGATCACGGGGCTCAATTCAATGGAACAACTTGGTTAGATCGTACGAATTATTTCGAAACCTTTGCTTCAACCGATGAAAATTTAGATTGGGCATTGGATATGGAAGCGGATCGCATGATCAACTCGCGTATTTCCAAAAGCGAGTTAGAAACTGAAATGACGGTGGTTCGTAATGAATTCGAAATGGGAGAAAACGACCCAGGTTCAATTTTGATGGAACGCGTAGTATCGACAGCCTTTTTGTGGCACAACTATGGTAACTCGACAATCGGCGCGCGCTCTGATATTGAAAAAGTGCCTATCGAAAACTTGCAAGCCTATTACCACAAATATTACCAACCGGATAATGCCGTTTTATTAGTGGCAGGTAAATTTGACCCGGGGAAAACACTCAAATTAATCAATGAGAAATTTGGTGTAATTCCTCGACCAGAACGCGTGTTAACCCCAACCTTCACGGCAGAACCGATACAAGATGGCGAACGTGAGGTAATTTTGCGTCGTGTAGGTGATGTACAACAAGTAGGTATGGCTTACCATATTCCTTCAGGTTTACATCCTGATTATATTGCTTGTGATGTATTGGTTGACTTATTAACAGATGCGCCTTCAGGACGTCTTTACAAAGCTTTAATTGATACGAAGAAAGCTTCCAGCCAATTCGGGTATACGTTTCAGTTAAAAGAACCAGGCTTGGTGTATTTTGGTACTGAGGTATTGAAAAACAAATCAATAGACTCCGTGAAAAACATCATGATTGAAACGATTGAGCAATTTGCCAAAAAGGCTCCGTCACAAGAGGAGGTAGATCGAATCAAGACGAAAGGGATTAAAAACATTGAATTGTTATTGAACAATGCCCAACGGGTGGGTGTAGGTTTATCGGAATACATTGCTCAAGGAGATTGGCGTTTATTATTCCATACACGTAATTTATTGGAAAAAGTAACAGCAGCTGATGTTCAACGGGTAGCTGAAAAGTACTTTAAATCGGCGAATCGTACATCAGGTGTGTTTTATCCTACCGAAAAACCAGAGCGTGCCGAAATTCCAGAAGCAAAAGATGCCGCTGAGGTATTGAAAGACTTCAAAGGAAAAGCAGCCGTTGCAGAAGGAGAAGCATTTGACCCATCTCCAAGCAACATTGATGCACGTACTAAAACGGAGAAGATTGCAGGTGTATCCTTGGCATTATTACCCAAGAAAACACGTGGGAACTCGGTTTATGCACGCTTAACTTTACGTTTTGGTGATGAAAAATCCTTGTTAGGAACGGCAACTGCGGCAGACTTAGCAGCAGATATGTTAACGAAAGGAACGGCTAAACATACACGCCAACAGTTCCAGGATGAATTGGATAAATTAAAAGCCCGCGTTTCGATTTCAGGCGAAGCGCGTCAAGCGAATGTATCCATTGAAACTACACGTGAGAATTTATTACCAGCCTTGCAATTAGTTGCTGAGGCATTGAAACAACCGATATTCCCTGCGGATGAATTCGAGAAATTGAAGCAAGAGAACTTGACACAAATCGAAGGTCAAAAATCAGAACCACAGGCAAAAGCTATGGATGTCTTAGGACAATGGCGTTCTGGTCATTTCCCTAAGAATGATGTGCGTTACCAGCCGACAATGGCTGAACAAACAGAACGATATACGGCTGCCAAACTGGAAGAAGCAGTAGCGTTCTACAAAGGGTTCTATGGCGCTTCGAATGCGACCTTCTCTGCAGTAGGAGACTTTGATGAAGCGGCAATTAAATCATTCATCAAAACGGAATTAGCGGATTGGAAATCTCCAAAAGCCTTTACACGCATCCCAGAGAAATTCCACGAAAATGGAGGACAAGTAAAATCTATTGAAACACCTGATAAGGCCAATGCCTTTTTCTTAGCCTACCAACCGTTGAAAATGTCTGATTCGGATCCGAATTATGCGGCTTTAGAATTGAGCAATTATATGCTAGGTGGAGGCAGTGGATTGAGTTCTCGCTTAATGAATCGTATCCGTCAGAAAGAAGGTTTATCGTATGGCGTGGGTTCTCAATTCGTGGCAAGTCCATTGGATCAATCAGGCGCATTTTTAGGCTACGCGATTTATGCACCCGAAAACATTGCCAAATTAGAGGCGGCATTTAAAGAAGAAATTGAGAAAGTTTTGAAGGAAGGCTTTACACAAAAAGAAATCGATGAAGCGAAGAAGTCTTGGATTCAAGCCAAACAAGTGACTCGCTCTCAAGATAATGCCTTGGTAGGAACAATCAACAGTAATCTTTACCTAGGCCGCAACTTGAAATGGTCAGAAGAGTTAGAAAACAAGGTGAAAAATTTGACAGCTGAACAAATTCTAGAGGCTACGCGTAAAACAATCGACCTGACAAAGATGTCTTTCATCAAAGCAGGTGATTACGAAGGCGCAGCTAAAAAGATGGCTGAGAAAGCAAAAAACACCCCGTCAGAATCTGGCGCAGTAGGTGGAGCACCGAAGCAATAAAACAAAAGAGCCGTTCAATGAACGGCTCTTTCTTTCAATAAAAAAGGAGCCGAATGGCTCCTTTTTTATTAACAATACTCTTCAAATACGCCTTCCAAATGCTGAGCAATTAATGCAGCAGAACGACCTTCAATGTGGTGACGCTCTACAAAATGCACTAACTCACCATCTCTAAATAAAGCTATTGATGGAGACGATGGAGGATAAGGCAATGTATACTCACGTGCCTTTTGTGTAGACTCTTGATCCACTCCTGCAAATACCGTTGCTAAATTCGTTGGCTTTTTTGCTGATGCAGCCACCGCAGCTTTCACGCCTGGACGCGCTGTAGATGCTGAACAACCACAAACTGAATTGATAAATAACAAGGTCGTACCTGGTTTTGCCATGGTATCTTCCACTTCTGATGCCGATTTCAATTCTTGAAATCCACCTTCTACGATATCCATCCGCATGGGATGTACTAAATGTTCTGGATACATATTATTTCTATTTTAATTTGCTAAACACACTTACATAAAACCAAGTTCCAATTTGGCAACCTCCGACATCATATCTTGTGAATAGGGAGGGTCAAACGTTAATTCAACCGATACTTCCGCGATGCCTTCTACCTCACGAACAGCCTTCTCAATATCGACAGGAATACTCTCCGCGGATGGACATGAAGGGGATGTCAATGTCATCAAAATATAGACATTATTGACAGGAAATATCTTGATCTCATAGATTAAGCCCAACTCATATACGTCCACGGGTATTTCGGGGTCATATACCGTCTTGATTGCTTTTACTACCTCTTCTTTTAATTCTGCTTCCGTCATGCTGTATTTACTTAAGCGATTGCATGAAATGCAACAGCGAAATTTTTCATTTGTTTTACCATGGCAACTAAACCATTCGAACGAGTCTGAGCCAAATGCTGAGACATTCCAATCTGATCAATAAAATACAAATCAGCTTGCATAATCTCTGCCGCCGTATGATTCGATAGCACACGAATCAACATACTTATCATTCCTTTGACAATAATTGCCTCAGAATCAGCTAAGAAAATAATTTTGTCTCCATGCTTTTCTGCATGTAACCAAACCTTGCTTTGGCAGCCTTTGATCACGTTCTCCTCCGTTTTGAAGGCCTCATTCATGGGGGATAATTTCTTACCTAAATCAATCAAATACTCGTATTTATCAGCCCAGTCCTCAAAAAGACCAAACTCCTCGATTAATTCATCTTGGGTTTCATTTATTGTTGCCATATTAACTCAACATCATAATCGTACGTTTCAACGCCTTCACAAACAAATCGATTTCCGATTTGGTATTGTAGAACGCAAAGGACGCCCGACAAGTTCCTACTAATTCATAACGAGCCATTAAGGGTTGTGCACAATGGTGACCCGTTCGAATCGCGACACCAAATTTATCCAACAATACTCCAATGTCTTGAGGATGAACCCCATCAATCACAAAACTAACAACAGCGATTTTCTCGGGTGCCTGGCCGACAATTCTTAAACCATCAATTTGGGATAATTGTTCTGTTGCATAATCCAACAAGGATTTTTCTTGTTCCCAGACTGCATTTTTGGGCAAGGATTTTAAATAATCCAAGGCAAAACCAAAGGCATATACATCCGCAATATTGGGTGTACCTGCTTCGAATTTATAGGGTAATTCGTTGTAAGTCGTCCCGCTAAAACTAACCTCCTTTATCATCTCTCCTCCCCCTTGGTACGGCGGCATCGATTCAAGTAGTTCGCGTTTTCCGTACAATACACCCACACCCGTAGGACCAAATAATTTATGTGCCGAAAAGGCTAAAAAGTCAATATCCAAGGCCTGAACATCAATTTCAAAATGCGCAACAGACTGAGCACCATCGATAAGCACCTTCGCTCCTCCTGCATGCGCTAAATCAATCATATGTTTGATGGGATTGATTGTACCAATCGCATTGGACACATGATTCACTGCGACAAACTTGACACGATGGTTTGCCAACAAAGCTTTATAGGCTTCTAAATCTAACACACCTGCATCATCAACCGGTATAACGACAACCTCAGAACCCGTTTCTTGTGCAATCATTTGCCAAGGAACAATGTTCGAATGATGTTCTAAATTCGAGACGAGAATTACATCACCGGCTTTGAAATTCGCCCGTCCGTAGGTTTGAGCAACTAAATTAATTCCTGCAGTTGTTCCTGATGTGAAAATTATTTGGTCGGTTGAAGGGGCATTAAAAAAGTCCTTCAACTTCGTTCTTGTCAACTCATAACCCGTAGTCGCACGCTCAGCCAGCGTGTGTAAGCCACGGTGGATATTTGCATTATCTAAGGAATAATAATGGTTCAATGCATCAATGACCACCTGCGGTTTTTGCGTCGTTGCTGCATTGTCAAAATAGACCAAAGGAGCTCCATTGACTTGTTGGTCTAAAATAGGGAAATCCTTGCGAATCTGCTCAATATCAAAATTGTTTGCCATGATTATGCGCTTAAAGCTTGTTCCATTTTCGCTACTACCCGATTGGAAATTGACTCTTTCAAGTCGGCAATTTCAACCTTATCGATTACTTGTTGGACAAATGCCAACATCAACAATGTCTTAGCTGCATCTTGGGAAATACCCCGAGAACGCATGTAAAACAAAGCTTCATCACTCAATTGACCTGTTGTCGTACCGTGAGAACATTTCACATCATCTGCCCAAATCTCTAATTGAGGCTTCGTGTTCATGGTCGCTTTATCAGAGGCCAAAACATTTTTGCAAGATTGAAATGCATTTGTTTTTTGAGCGTCAGGACGAACAAAAATCTTGCCATTGAATACGCCTGTTGAATTACCTAACAGAACCCCTTTGTAAAGTTCGTTTGATTCACAATTAGGTTTTCTATGATCAACAACCGAATGAGAATCAATAAATTCGTTGTTTCCTGGTACGTAAAGTCCGTTCAAATTTGAAAGAACATTTTCGCCATCAACATAGAAATGCAAATTGTTTCGAACAAAACCTCCATTGATGGAAAACGTAAACATATCCACTTGGCTATTGCTTTGTTGGTATATGAAGGTATGATCAATATGCGTCGTTTTCAAAGCAAAATCTTGCGTTTTCACGAAAGTCAAATGAGCTGATTCTTCCACCCAAATTTCTTGTACGTAATTCGATAAGATGGCTTCCGAAGAAGCATTCGTATGTAAATCATCGACCCAAGTAATTCTGGCATCTTTTTCGATGTAAATCAACAACTTACTTTGAATAGCTGAGGCGATACTTACTTCTGCCAAAAGCTGATGAACAATCGGCTTATCCAAAGTAACTCCAGCCTTCACCCAAATAACCTGGTGGGACGTGGTTAACGCATCATTCAAATCATACATGGAATTTTGGTCCAAGATTTGATTTCGCTTTTCCCACTGCGCAATAAAAGCAGGATTTTGTTGTGCAAAAACGGAAAATTCAAGAATCTCAACGCCCGTTGGCAAAGTGCCCAAAGCGATAAACTTCCCATTTAAGGTTTGTACGTGCAAGGATGCATCAATCGACGTTTTTATTGTATTCGCAGGTATTTCCGACGAGTTCCAATTCCAATCGATGTCATTTAATGATTTTAACGACGCATATTTCCATTCCTCCCATTTGTTGGTTGGAAATCCTTTGGCCAAGAAACGATCCATGGCCGCTTGTTTTTCTTTCCCGAGGGAAATACTTACTAGTGTATCTGTTGCCATGTGTTAATCAACTAATGCCGAAATGATCCAATCGTACCCTTTTTCTTCTAATTCAAGCGCCAATTCTTTTGTGCCCGATTTAACGATACGGCCTTTGTAAAGTACGTGTACGAAATCTGGAACGATGTAATCCAATAAACGCTGGTAGTGGGTAACAACGATAGTTGCGTTTGTAGGACTCTTCAATTTATTTACGCCTTCTGCGACAATTCGCAAAGCATCGATATCTAGACCCGAATCGGTTTCATCCAAAATTGCCAATTTGGGATCTAAAACAGCCATTTGGAAAATCTCATTCCGTTTCTTCTCTCCACCTGAAAAACCTTCGTTTAATGAACGGCTCAATAAAGATTGATCAATATTAACATAGGCCATTTTCTCTTTGAACATTTTCAAAAACTGAACAGCGTCCAAAGGCTCCTCACCGCGGTATTTGCGAATTTCGTTTACAGCCGACTTCATAAAGTTGGTCGTTGAAACACCTGGAATCTCCACGGGATATTGAAAAGCTAAGAAAACACCTTCCGCAGCACGTTCCTCTGGAGCAAGCTCCAATAAGTCTTTACCTAAAAAATCAACAGACCCATCCGTTACTTCATAATCTTCGCGACCTGCTAATACGGACGCTAAAGTTGATTTACCAGAACCATTAGGTCCCATGATGGCATGAACTTCGCCGGCTTTGATTTCCAGATTAATCCCACGAAGAATTTCTTTTTCTCCGATGCGCGCATGTAAATTTTTAATTGATAACATATCGTTCTTGTTGAATAAGGCTAATGAAACACAAAATTATAACCTTAACACATACAAAACCATAGTTTATTTAGATTCACTCTAAATAAGATTAAAATTTATCTATTTTTTGTTTACCTTTGTGCGACAAAAAAGAAAGAAACCATGATCACGATCTCAGAAATTGCAGCGAATCGCATTAAAGAAATTCGTCAGAAAGAAGGATTAACGGAAGCATTCAACGTTCGCGTTGCTGTGGAAGGTGGTGGATGTTCAGGATTGATGTACCAATTAGACTTCGCCTCTGAACCCCAAGCAAGCGACATGATCTTCGAAGACAAAGGAGTTAAGGTGATGGTCGATAAGAAATCGATTTTATACCTAGCAGGAACAGAATTGGATTTCTCGGATGGTTTAAATGGGAAAGGTTTCCAATTTAAAAATCCAAATGCGACTCGTACTTGTGGATGTGGCGAAAGTTTCTCAATCTAGATTCCCATCGGAATTTGTTTGGATTCCAAAATAAAAGGCTTCATTAATTCATATACCCGGTAAATGGGCAAACCCATCACGGTGTAGAAGGAGCCATTTAATTGCTCAATACCCGCCATTCCGATAAAATCTTGTACCCCATAGGCTCCAGCTTTATCCAAAGAAGATCCGCCACGTACATACCATTCCATTTCCCAGTTGGCCAATTCCCTAAAAGTCACAAACGCAGAATCAGCCACAGTAACAATTCCCTGCGGACTTGCCAAGGCAATTCCCGTCACCACTTCGTGGGTTTTTCCTGAGAGCTTCATCAACATTTGTAAGGCATCTTGCTTATCAAGTGGCTTATTCAGAATTTCATTTTCCAAAATGACAACGGTATCAGCAGCAAGAATCAAAGAACCTGCACAAGTTTCTAGCAATGCCTTTGCTTTACGCTCAGCGAGCATGACTGGTACCTCTTGTGCTTTCATCTCCGAAGGAAATGATTCATCCACATCAGAAGGCAATACGGAAAACTGAAATCCAGCTTGGGTTAAAATCTCTTTCCGACGAGGCGAATTAGAAGCGAGAATAAAGGGGTATTGAAGGCTAAAGGTATCTTGCATCACCAAAAATAAGATTTATCAGGACCTTTTGAAAAAATAATTTTAAAAACATTTGTAATTAATGTAATTACATTTAATTTTGCTACATCAAATTTCGGTTATGGGAATTTCAGAAGATTTAAAGCAGACAAAATTTAATTCGCCAACGAGCAAAGCTGTGGTCAATATCATTTTTACAGGCAACTGGATGATGCAGCAAACGCATGAATTATTAAAGCCCTATGGCTTAACTCCTCAACAATACAATGTTTTACGAATTTTGCGTGGACAACAAAATAATCCAATAACCGTTTTAGGCATTACAGAGCGCATGATGGATAAAATGTCAAATGCCTCACGCCTAGTTGACAAACTTTTAGAGAAAAAATTAGTTCTTAGACGTGAGTGCCCTAAAGATCGCAGAGCCGTAGATGTAATGATTTTACCCGCGGGCTTGGTTCTTTTAGAAGAAATCGATCAAGTGCAGTTGGCCTGGGAAAAGAACTTTGCCGGAATTAGTACCAACAAGATGGATCAGTTGAATGAAATTTTGGACGAAATTAGAAATGTATTTACTAACAATTAAACAATAAATAAAATGAAAAAAGTAAGCCTAATCTTGACAGCGCTCGTAATGAGCATCTCATCTTTCGCAGCACCCAAAGCAGTGAAAGTAAACACAGCATCTAGCTCAATCGCTTGGTATGCAGAAAAAGTAACAGGAAAGCACAATGGTACTGTAGGTATCTCAGCAGGTGCTTTGAACGTAGATGGAAACAAATTAGTAGGTGGAAATTTCACAATTGATTTGAAAACAATCAAGGCATTGGATATCACGGATCCAGGTTATAACCAAAAATTCATTAGCCACATTACTTCAGGAGACTTTTTTGAAATTGAAAAATTCCCAACAGCTACTTTCGTAATCACGAAAATTGCAGGTAACCAAGTAAGTGGTAACTTAACTATCAAAGGAATTACAAAAGCAATTTCATTCCCAGCTGAAATTTCAGTTAAAGGAGGTAAAGTTGCTGCGAAAGCATCTATTACGATTGACCGTACAGATTACAACATCCAATATGGTTCAAAGAAATTCTTTGATTCAATTGGTGACAAAGCAATCATGGATGACTTCAAATTAGTCGTTTCTTTGGTAAGCGAATAATTCAATCTGCTTAAGGGCCGAGGTGTAAAACTGCACCTCGGCTTTATTATTTTAATTTAACATACCAACAACATGTCTTTAATTAATGATTTATCTTGGCGCTACGCGACCAAACGCATGAACGGCAATAAAGTTTCAGCGGACAAAATTGAAAGTTTATTAGATGCAATTCGCCTTTCTGCATCGGGTTTTGGTTTACAACCTTACCAAGTATTTGTTATCGAGAATCCAGATTTGCGTGCCCAAATCCAGCCGATTGCTTATGGCCAACCGCAAGTGGTAGAAGCATCACACGTATTGGTGTTTGCTGCTTGGAATCAAGTGACTGAAGAGAAGATTGATGCATTTATGCAATTGGTCTCTGAAACACGCAATGTTCCTGTAGAAGCCTTAGGGGATTACCGAGGCGCAATCGCTGGCTCTATGTTAAATCGCCCGCAAGAAGCGCAAGCTAACTGGGCAGCACGTCAAGTTTATTTGGCGATGGGTACAGCTTTAGCTGCTGCAGCTGAATTACAGATTGACTCAACACCCATGGAAGGATTTATCCCAGCCAAATTGGATGAATTATTAGATTTGTCTTCCAAAGGCCTACACTCCGTATTAATGTTAGCTGTAGGCGAACGTGATGAATCATCTGATTATATGGCAAACGCTGCGAAAGTGCGTTATTCAAAAGATGAATTATTTATTCGTCTATAATTGAATCCTATTTCTTTTTTAAAAGGTCGCCCCAACAGGCGGCCTTTTTTTATTATCAGTTTTTTATGCGGAATTAGAATTTCTTACCTGAATTGAGAATAATCAATGCTCAGTCAAGCGCGTAATTTTACCAGGCAGCTCGAGCGCAAAAAACAAATACCTAACCCTTTAAACATGTAAAATCATGAAAAAAGAATTTATCCCTGTGTCCGCATGGGGCATGCAAGAATTGAATACACTGGAACTTATCCAAATCGATGGCGGAGGTTTCTGGGAGACTTTTGGCATTATCACGGGAGTTGCCGTCGTGATAGCAGCCGTAATTTATACAGGTGGAATAATTGCATTTCTATTATAAGCACAAAATGGAAAAGACAAAAACAACATGGAAAAACCTTTCGCTGGAAGAATTACAAAGTATTCATGGCGGAGGTTGGTTTGATGATTTCAAAAAAGGCTTTAAAGAGGGCTTTGATTGGGCCGTTGGCGTACTTCATGACCTAGCAAATCTAATAAAATAAACAGGCGGGGCATTGCCCCGCCATAAAAATCAACATCATGCAAGCACAGACTATCGAAGGAATAAAAAACCAGTTGGAACTATTCCGCAGCAACTTAACAGAAGAGTTTGAAGATGCCAATCAGCGAGTTAAACTCAAGATTAATGGCCATTTCAAAATCATCGAACTAAAAGTACCTGAAGACCTCCATTCAGAAGAGATCGAACGGATAGTTCCTGAATTATTCACGAAAGCCATTGAATCCATTGGAAATAAGATCCGCCAGAAACTGGAAGAAATGCAAACAGTCCCGAATTAGGGACTGTTTACTTTTTCAGTAATTCCTCAACAGGTACATTAAAAAAAACAGCCAACTGGTACAATCGATCAATATTCAATTTTGATTGGCCTGACTCCAATTTCGCATAGCTACTTTGCGAGATTTGTAAATTAAACGCAACATTTTCTTGTGATAATTCACGATCGATGCGCAATTTCCGGAGATTTCGAATGACGTGTTTCATGTGGTTAGAATTAACCACTAAATGTATAAAAGCTTAATGAGCTTCAATCCTTAAAAACTGATAATTTAAATCAAGCGATTGATATTAGAAAATCATTCAAGCTGATGATGGGTGTTAATCCCAATTGCTTGCCTTCTTTGACCATTAAAGGCCAACCAGATTCATAATCGTTCCGAATACTACCTTCTAAGATTGCCTCTCGAACAGCAATTTTAATCAAACCTATTTCTTTACCAGGGCCGATATCGAATACCTGCATAATCATTTCACCTGTGATGACAGGCTGGAAATTACGCAAGGAATCGCTTGCTTCTACTTCCTTCAACTTCTCTTCTACAAGATCAAAATTCCGCAGATAACGCTTGACCTTATCCCCATTCTTAGACGTGATATCAGCACGGCAAAGCGTCATGAGTGCTTCCAACTCATCCCCTGCCTCAAATAACAAGCGACGCAAAGCAGAATGTGTGATTTCCTCCTTCGATAAGGCGATAGGACGCAAATGCAAGCGAACTAATTTCTGAACAAGTTTCATTTTTTCATTCAAAGGCAACTTCAATCGCTTGAAAATAGATGGAACTTGCCTAGCACCCATCTCTTCATGGCCATGAAAAGTCCAGCCTTTCCCCTTGACAAATCGCTTGGTTTGTGGTTTAGCAATATCGTGCAAAATCGCAGCCCAGCGCCACCACAGATCATTCGTGTGCTGAGAAATATTATCTAAAACCTGTAATGTATGATAAAAATTATCCTTATGTCCCTTCCCTTCTTCCGTATCGACGCCTTTCAATTTGACAAACTCCGGAAAAATTCGAGCCAATAAACCACAAGCATCTAAAAGGAGAAATCCATAGGAAGGCTTTTGGCACATTATAATCTTGTTCAATTCTTCCGAAATGCGCTCCATCGAAATGATTTCCAAGCGCTCACTCTCCTTTTGCAAGGCTTCAAAAGTCTCCGGATAGATATCAAATCCCAATTGGCTCGCGAATCGAACCGCACGCATCATGCGCAATGGATCATCTGAAAATGTAATACCTGGCTCTAAAGGTGTGCGAATGATCTTTGATTTTAAATCGGCTATTCCATGGAATGGATCCAACAATTTACCCCAATCCGCTTGATTCAATTGAACAGCCATGGCATTAATCGTAAAATCACGCCGGTTTTGATCGTCCTCCAAGGTTCCTTCCATAACCAAAGGCTTCCGTGAATCCCGTTGGTATGATTCTTTTCGTGCCCCTACAAATTCCAGTTCCCAATCATCCACTTTCAACATCGCTGTGCCAAAATTCTTAAAGACAGACACGGCATGATCAGGAAGATCAAACTCACGAGCTACTTCTTCGGCTAAGGCAATACCGGAACCGATACAAACGATATCGATATCTTTACATGGCCGGCCAAGCATCGAATCGCGAACGAATCCTCCTACAACATAGGATTCCATTTGTATACGATCGGCAGCGAGTCCAATACGACGAAAAATAGCTTCTGAAATAATCTCCTGCCCTGTCTTCATTTATCCTCTAATCAACGAATAATCACCACCTAAACCCAATTTGACAATTTTAGATGGTTTCTTATTTCCCTTCGTGGGGTTCGGGTTTTTCAATACATAATCCACCTGTTCTTTGATAGAACCGGAAATGGTTTCAAAATCAATGGGGGATGGTTCACCGGAAATATTGGCAGAGGTAGAAACAAGACCGCGTTGGTAGCGATAAATCAAGCCTTTGCAGAATTCATCCTTGACCAATCGAATCGCAATACTGCCATCAGGGCCTAATAAATGAGCACTTACATTTTTTCCTTTCGGATAAATGACCGTTAATGGATCCTCAGCAAAATCAACTAAATCCCAAGCGATTTCAGGGACTTCTTCCACGTATTCACTCAATTGTTCAATTTTAGAAATCAAGACAATTAAACCCTTTTCTGCGGGCCTTTGCTTGATTTGTAACAACTTCTCGATGCTTGAATCATTTCGTACATCGCAACCCAATCCCCATATGGTGTCACTGGGATATAAAATGACTCCTCCTGATTTCAGTGAGGTAATCGCATCATGATATATATTTGTCGTCATGGGTACAAAGGTAAGATTAAATTCGTCAAAAATGCCCCTCATAAGTCAATGTTTGCCCTTAATTGGCTACCTTTGCAGCCATTAATTTTCATTAAACCCGTTGATTTCAACATGCTAGGTATCCAACAATCGATTCAAAAAAATTTACAAGAAGGACTACAAAGTCTTTTTTCAATCGATGCGCAAGAAATCGTTCTACAAGAAACCAAAAAGGAATTTGAAGGAACATTCACCTTTGTTGTTTTCCCGTATACCAAGCAAGCAGCTAAAGCTCCTGCTCAAATTGCTCAGCTATTAGGAGAGTATATGTTGGCCAACAACACATATATCAACGCATTTCAAGTGGTACAAGGCTTTTTGAATCTAAGTTTGGAAAGTAACGTTTGGGTGGAAATTTTGGCTGGGATTAATCAAGACCCAAAACCCTTTGCTTTAGCAGACAAAAATGAAAAGGTCCTCATTGAATATTCCTCACCGAATACCAACAAGCCTTTACACTTGGGCCATTTACGTAATAACTTTTTAGGCTTTTCTGTATCTCAAATCTTAGATGCTGCAGGTTATAAAGTGATTAAAACCAATTTGGTGAATGACCGGGGGATTCATATTTGTAAATCGATGCTGGCTTATCAACTCTTTGGAAATGGAGAGACCCCAGAATCAAGCGGTTTAAAAGGAGATCACTTAGTAGGCAAATATTATGTTGCTTTCGACAAGGCTTACAAGGTAGAAATTGACACCTTGGTCCAACAAGGAATTGACCCGGAAGAGGCAAAAAAGCAGGCCCCTATCCTATTGAAAGCCCAGGAAATGCTATTAGCATGGGAGCAAAATGAGCCATCTGTTATTGCCCTATGGGAGCAAATGAACACTTGGGTATTCGATGGTTTTGCAAAGAGCTATGCGCAAATGGGGGTAAGTTTTGACAAAATCTACCGCGAATCAAACACCTATTTATTAGGCAAAAAGTTAGTGGATGAGGGATTAGCACAGGGCGTATTTTTCAGAAAAGACGATGGATCTGTATGGATTGATTTGACTGCGGAAGGCTTGGATGAAAAATTAGTATTACGTCGGGACGGCACATCCGTATACATCACGCAGGACATGGGAACGGCGCAATTGAAATACGAAGATTTTGGCGCTAAACGTTCCGTATATGTCGTAGGAAATGAACAGGACTACCATTTTGAGGTATTATTCCATATTTTAAAGAAATTAAACAAAGCCTTCTCGGAAGGCAATTATCACCTGTCATATGGGATGGTCGATTTGCCAAGTGGCAAAATGAAGTCCCGTGAAGGCACTGTCGTGGATGCGGATGATTTGATGGCCGAAATGGTCAATACAGCTCAAACGCGCACCATGGAACTTGGCAAGATTGATGGCTTTAGTGAACAAGAATCAAATGCCTTGTTTAACCAATTGGGATTAGGTGCTTTGAAATACTTCTTATTGAAAGTTGACCCGAAAAAACGCATGTTGTTCAATCCGGAGGAATCCATTGATTTCCAAGGCAATACGGGACCATTCATCCAATATACGCATGCAAGAATTTGCTCCATGACACGTAAAGCAGCAAGTATGGGAATTGATATGCGCGTCTCAAAAGACAAATCCTATCAATTATCGGAGTCTGAACAAGAGCTTATTTATTTATTAGGTTCTTACAAATCAAAAATTCAAGAGGCTGCCGCGCAATTTTCACCTTCAGTGATCGCGCAATACACCTATGATTTGGCAAAGCAATTCAATAAATTTTACAATGAATTGAGTATTTTAAATGAAGAAAACGAGGATAGCCGAAACATTCGGTTAAATTTAGCTTCCTTAACGGGTGAAACAATTAAGGCATCCCTGGCGTTATTAGGTATAATTGCACCAGAACGTATGTAACGTGAAAAATAAATACATATTAATAATCCTCTTAATCCTTATCACCATGATCATTAGCCTTATGAAAATCGGATCGCTATTAACGGCATTAGCATTGCCATTTACACAAAAAGTAGCTTTAGAACGCCCAGTTGAGGTATCTCAATCAGCGGAAAAGAACTTCTTCTCATTCAAAATGAAAGGGATAGACGGAAAGGAAATCGATTTCAGCCAATTCAAAGGCAAGAAAATCGTTGTATTAAATACCGCATCAAAATGTGGGTATACACCACAATATGCCGACTGGGAAGCATTTCACAAGGCTAATCCAGAAATTGTCATTTTAGGTTTCCCTGCAAATGAATTTGGAGGTCAAGAGCCTGGTTCAAATTCAGAAATCGCATCTTTTTGTTTGAAAAACTATGGCGTATCATTCCAAATGATGGAAAAGGTCGTAGTAAAAGGAGCCGGAAAATGTGACTTATATCAATGGTTAAGTGATAAATCACAAAACGGTTGGAATGAAAAAGAACCATCGTGGAACTTTTGCAAATATGTCATTAATGAGAAAGGTGAATTGACCAATTTCTTTGCATCGGGAATCAAACCAAACAGTGCAGAATTTCAAGCAGCGTTGACCAAGTAATACATGAATAGATGGGTTGAAGCGGCTAGGCCAAGAACATTGCCACTTGCTGTTGCAAGTATTATGTTGGGCAATTTATTAGCCTTTGCAAACGGTAAATTTGATTGGATAATAGCGGCATTGGCCATCATAACAACGATTGGGTTACAAGTACTTTCAAATTTCGCGAATGACTATGGTGATTCGGCAAATGGAATTGACAATCAAGATCGTAAAGTTGCCTTGCGCGCAGTTCAAACTGGTAAAATCAATCGTCAAGAAATGAAGCAAGTCGTTATTTTAACGGCTTGCCTTTCTTTTTTAATGGGTATTGGTCTTTTATCCTACAGTTTGCAAGATGCTTCTTGGGAAATTTGGTTGAACTTTTTAGGCTTAGGCGTTGCTTGCATCATTGCAGCTATCGCTTATACTGTAGGTAAAAAACCTTATGGTTACCTGGGATTAGGCGATTTGTCCGTTTTCATGTTTTTTGGGTTGGTAGGCACCATGGGAACCTATTTCTTGCAAACTAAATCCATACCTTTTTACATTGCTTACCCGGCTGCTGGATGCGGTTTATTGTCCGTAGCGGTGTTAAACCTCAATAACCTTCGCGACCTAGAGAACGACCGGAAATCAGGAAAGAATTCCATTCCTGTGCGCATAGGAATGGCTAAAGGCTTTATCTACCAAAAAACTTTACTTATATTAGGCATTTTACCCTTTGCATTTTTCCATTTAGTCGTTTACCGTTCTGGTTCAACGCCAACAGCTAATTTACTAGTATTGGTGGGCTATTATCCGATCATCATCATGTTGCGAGAATTAAAGCCCAGCATGACCCCAGCCGAAATAGATCCTTATCTAAAGAAGACGGCATTAAGAACTTTATTATTAATTTTGTTATTCGGTATTAGCGAAATCATCCAATAACCTCGAAAAAACTATGAAGCATCTATACGCAATTCTTTTTGTGACAATAGTAAGCGCAAGCTCTACAGCCACATTTGCTCAAGACTCAACTAATTACTTAGAATTGGGCTTAACTCAGAACAAAACGGGAAATTATGCGGATGCTTTACGAAATTTCAGTTTAGAGATAGAGAAGAATGTGGCGAATCCGAATCCCATTTCATTTTACAATCGGGGATTTGCTAAGTATAATTTAAAAGATTTCCGGGGTGCTATTTTAGACTTTGATAAGGCAATCGAATTAAAACCTACGTATTACGAAGCCTTTATTGCACGTGGCCAAAGCTATAGCAAACAAGAGAACCATAAAGTCGCCATACAAGACTACAACGAGGCGATTCGCTTGAATCCCTTGGAAGCAACGGCTTATTTCAGTCGGGGAATTTCAAAATCAAAATTAGCCAACTACCGTGGAGCGCTTTCCGACTTCAACAAATCGTTGGAATTGAATGCAGAATATGCACCAGGATTAGCGGCACGCGGAGAGGCAAAAGCACATTTGGCAGATTACAAAGGCAGTATTGAGGATTTTGACAAGGCGATTGAAATTAGCCCAAAGCGTTCCAATTACTTATCTAATCGCGCTTTTTCCAAGATGAAATTAGCTGAATACCAAGCCGCTTTGAAAGATTTCGACGAGGCAATTAAGTTGAGCCCTGACAATGCGGACGATTGGTATCACGCAGGATTTTGCAAAACGCAATTGGAAAACTTTCGAGGCGAAAATGGCGAAAAAGGCGCACTAGAAGACTTTAGCAAAGCCATTGAAATGGATCCATCCAAAGTAGAAGCCTATTATGGGCGAGGTTTTGTAAAATCAAAATTGGGCGATCCTCGTGGTGCCATTGAAGATTACACAAAAGCAGCAGAGATTGGCAACAATGAGGCTTCTAAAATCATTTACGATACCAAAATGACGAAAGCTCTTTTGGATGAATTACGCAACGGCGTACAAGACAAAGTAAAAATTGCCGAATTCTCAACAGAACGCGCTGAGGTATATTTCAACCGTGGTTCTGCCAAAGCAAAATCTGGTGATTCGAAACAGGCGATGGAAGATTACAACCGCGCAATTGCATTGAATCCCATTTATGCAGAGGCCTATTTCTTCCGTGGAGTGGCGAAGTCTAATTTGGGAGACCAACGAAATGCCATTCAGGATTGCAGCAATGCCATCAAGTTAAATCCTAAATATGCGGAAGCATATTATGTACGCGGGATTATTAAACTCGCATTGGGAGATAATACAGGTTGCATGGATTTAAGCAAATCTGGTGAATTAGGTTACAATCAGGCCTACCAAGTTATCCGCGAACATTGTAACTAATTATTCGAAACGCAAATGTTTCACGGATTCTCCTGATTCAGCTAATTCAATCAGCGAATCAATGCCAATTTGTAAATGAGAATTGACGAAGTTCGTTGTAACATTTTTGTCTGATGCCTCCGTCTTCACACCATCCGGTGTCATTGGATTATCGGATACAAGTAGCAAAGCTCCATGAGGTATTTTATTGACGAAGCCAACAGTAAAAATAGTTGCCGTTTCCATGTCGATGCCCATCGCACGAATGTCTGACAAGTATGTTTTAAAAACCTCATCATGCTCCCAAACACGGCGGTTTGTGGTGTAGACCAAGCCAGTCCAATAGTCTAACTCGTGTTTCTTAATCATGGAAGAAACAGCACGTTGCAGACGAAATGATGGTAATGCTGGCACTTCTTTGGGCAAATATTCATCGGAAGTCCCTTCACCCCTCACAGCAGCGATAGGTAAGATTAAATCCCCTAAGTGTAAATTCTTTTTTAATCCACCGCATTTCCCTAAGAACAATACTGCTTTGGGTGAGATGGCAGAAAGGATATCCATGACCGTTGCAGCCATAGGAGAACCCATACCAAAATTGATGATGGTGATGTTATTAGCTGTAGCCGTTTGCATGGGACGATCTTGTCCTAAAATCTCCACATTGAACTTTTCGGCGAACATGTCCACGTAATTTTTAAAATTAGTCAACAAGATGTATTGCCCAAAAGCTTCTAAAGGTGTTCCCGTATAACGCGGTAACCAATTAAGTACAATCTCTTCCTTTGTTTTCATGAATATGTTCAGTTTGTTAATGAAATTAATCAACAAATAGATTAATTTAGGGTTTAGCTTTAAGCTCAACTTATGCTTGATACTTCTGAATTAGTCGCAGTCTTTCCTGCATTTGATTACAAAATAACACAAAAGGAAGGAAAAATTTACATTTTTGATGGGATCAGTAAGAAATACCGCTTATTAACCCCGGAAGAATGGGTTCGCCAGCATTGCCTCAATTTCCTTACGAAACATTTAAATTACCCCACAAGCACCATTCAAATTGAGCGAAGTCATAAGATTGACAATTTAAATCGGCGGACGGATATTCAAGTGTTTGATTCAACGGGGCAAGTATTTATGTTGATCGAATGTAAAGCTCCCCATGTGGAAATTACATCCATCACATTCCAGCAAGCAAGTCAATATCAGAAGAAGAATCAAGCCAAATACGTGGTCCTCACAAATGGCCAAGAAAACCATATTTATCAAATAGATTCCAACAATCAAGAAACCAAACAATTAGCAAACTTCCCCTCCTATTATGAAAATAACTAATATACTATTAGGACTACTTTTATTAGGTAGCAACAACCTTTTGGCACAAAATAAGTCAGCACGTCCGAAACTTGTTGTCGGCATCGTCGTGGATCAAATGCGCTATGATTATTTATATCGTTTTTCGAATCGCTATGGTGAGAATGGATTGAAACGCATGATGCGCGAAGGATTGAATTGTCAGGACAATCATTATAATTATGCCCCTACGGTAACTGCTGCAGGACATGCGAGTGTTTACACGGGAACAGTTCCCGCGGTACATGGAATTGTGGGCAATGAATGGATGGACCGAGCAACGGGTAAAAAAGTATATTGCACAGATGATTCAACGGTATCTACCGTAGGAACTACTGGCAAATCGGGGTTAATGTCGCCTAAAAATCTTTGGACGAGTACGATCACAGACCAATTAAAAATTTCTCAAAACTACCAAAGCAAAACGATTGCCATCGCATTAAAGGACCGAGGAGCTATTTTGCCGGGAGGCCATACAGCGGATGCCGCATATTGGTATGATTCCAAAGAAGGGCGCTGGATTACCTCATCCTTTTACATGAAGGAGTTACCTGCTTGGGTCCAAGGATTCAACTCGGAAGAAAGAGCCTTAAAATTCACCAAATTAGGTTGGAATACGCTATATCCCATCGATTCCTACCGTGCCAGCGCACCCGATGCCGGTGAATTTGAAAGCAAAATGGCCGGTGAAACGGCGCCGGTATTTCCACACAGTCTGCAAGGAGGAAACCCATTAGAACTTATTCGCACGAGTCCGTATGGCAATACATTGACGAAAGATTTTGCCATCAAAGCCATGCTGGAGGAGCAATTAGGAAAACGAGGCACAACCGATTTCTTAGCGATTAGCTTCTCTTCTACCGATTACGTAGGACATAGTTTTGGCCCTCAGTCCATCGAGTTAGAGGATACGTATTTACGTTTGGACCGAGACATTGCAGATTTATTAACATATTTAGATAAGCAATACGGCAAAGACCAAGTATTGGTATTTTTAACGGCTGACCATGCGGTTGCCGAAATACCAGGCTTTATCAAAAGCAAAAAATTACCTGGAGGCATTTTTGATCGTACGAAAGCGGTTTCAGATTTGAAGAAAGCGTTAAATACGGCCTATGGGGATGTTGAATTATTAATTGGTGAAGATAATTCCCAATTGCATTTCAATGCCGCTAACCTTAAAAAAATGAGTATTTCGAGAACTGATTTAATGCAAGTCGTTCGCCAATCGATGGAGAAACAAGACGGATTTGCTGATTTAATTGATTTGCAAGCCATTAGTCAATCATCAATCATAAATCCCTATAAAAATATATTGCAAAATGGATATAATCCGGCACGCAGTGGAGATTTTATGCTTTTGCTAAAACCACAATGGTTAATCGGTTACAAGACAGGAACCTCACACAGCACGGTATATGCCTATGACACCCATGTTCCCTTGTTATTTTATGGCTGGAAGGTAAAACCACAGGAAATCAGTACACGTACTGAAATCAGCGACATTTCAACTACACTGGCAAATTGGTTGAATTGTATGGAGCCATCAGGTAGCATCGGAAAAGTCATCCAAACTAAGTAGGTCAATATTTATATTATTTAAAGATTTATACCTAAATTAGTGGTCAATTTTTGAACTAAATCAAGAAAGTAGCTATATGAAAATTGCGGTAGTAGGAACGGGATATGTAGGACTCGTAACAGGAACATGTTTCGCTGAAACAGGAAACCACGTAACCTGTGTTGATATTAATGAGGCAAAAATCAAGCAGATGCAAGATGGGATTGTACCTATCTATGAGCCTGGATTGGAAGACATGTTTCATCGGAATGTAAATGAAGGCCGATTAAACTTCACCACTTCATTAGCGGAGGGTATCCAAGGCGCAAAAGTTATCTTTTTAGCTTTGCCGACGCCTCCAGGAGAAGATGGATCTGCTGATTTAAAATACATCTTAAAGGTAGCCAACGACCTAGGTCCATTATTAGCAGATTATACCGTAATCATTGATAAAAGTACTGTACCTGTGGGTACATCGGAATTAGTACAAGCAGCGATTGCAAAGGAGGCAAAAGTTCCCTTTGACGTCGTTTCGAATCCAGAATTTTTACGTGAAGGTGTAGCTGTAGAAGATTTCATGAAGCCCGATCGCGTGGTGATTGGAACTCAATCCGAGCGGGCTAAGGAACTGATGAGCAAATTATATGCTCCATTAGTTCGACAAGGGAATCCAATCATTTTCATGGATGAGCGTTCTGCTGAGATGACAAAATACGCGGCTAATGCATTTTTGGCAACGAAAATCACGTTTATGAACGAAATTGCCAATTTGTGTGAGAAGGTGGGTGCCAATGTAGATGATATTCGTCGGGGCATCGGAACAGACTCGCGTATTGGAAAGCGCTTTTTATTCGCAGGAATTGGCTATGGCGGTTCATGCTTCCCAAAAGATGTTCAAGCTTTGGCTAAAACATCAGAGGAGAATGATTACCAATTCCACATTTTGGATTCGGTGATGCGTGTCAATGAATTGCAAAAAACAAAATTGATGCCGTACATTCAGGGGCATTTCAAAAATGATTTGGCGGGCAAAACCATCGGAATATGGGGACTAGCATTTAAGCCTTATACAGATGATATTCGTGAGGCACCTGCTTTGTATAACATTGAGGCACTATTAGCCCTTGGTTGCAAAGTACGTGTGTATGATCCCGAAGCGATGAAAAATGTACAAGACCAAATTGGTGATGTCGTAGAGTATTCAAAAACACCTTATGACGCCATTGATGGAGCAGATGCATTATTAATTGTAACCGAGTGGCCACAATTCAGAACACCGGATTTTGAGCGCATGGATACCTTATTGAAGAACAAGGTTATTTTCGACGGTCGGAACCTATATGAATTACCTCAAATGCAAGAATTAGGCTATACGTATTATTCAGTAGGTCGCCAATCAGTAAACTAGTAATCATGAAAAGAATATTAATAACAGGAGGAGCAGGATTTTTAGGTTCCCATTTATGTGATCGTTTTATCAAAGAAGGTTATCATGTAATCGCCATGGATAATTTGATTACAGGTGATTTAAAAAACATTGAGCACTTGTTTAAATTGGAGCATTTTGAGTTTTATCACCATGATGTTTCCAAATTCATACATGTACCTGGAGAATTGGATTACATTCTACATTTTGCGTCACCAGCCTCTCCTATCGATTATTTAAAAATCCCCATCCAAACCTTGAAAGTAGGTTCCTTGGGAATTCACAATTGTTTGGGCTTGGCACGTGTCAAGAATGCACGTGTATTAATTGCATCAACATCTGAAGTTTATGGAGACCCTACGGTTCATCCGCAACCTGAGGAATATTGGGGAAATGTAAATCCGGTAGGACCACGTGGGGTGTATGATGAAGCAAAACGCTTCCAAGAAGCGATGACCATGGCGTACCACACGTATCATGGCCTAGAAACGCGCATCGTTCGTATATTCAATACGTATGGACCTCGCATGCGCCTAAACGATGGTCGTGTATTACCTGCATTCATTGGTCAGGCTTTACGTGGTGAAGATTTAACGATGTTCGGAGATGGTTCTCAAACACGTGCATTCTGCTTTGTAGATGATTTAGTTGAAGGTATTTACCGATTACTATTAAGTGATTATCCACACCCAGTAAACATCGGAAATCCAGATGAAATTACAATCAAGGAGTTTGGTGAGGAGATTATCAAATTGACAGGCACCAGCCAAAAGTTAATATCGCTTCCATTGCCAACAGATGATCCCAAACAACGTAAACCGGATATCACCAAGGCTAAATCAATATTAGGATGGGAGCCCAAAGTATCCCGCGCGGAAGGACTTAAAATTACGTACGAATACTTCAAGTCTTTAAGCCCAGAAGATTTACATCGGATGGCACATCATAAAGAGTTTTAATTGAAACCGGGGAAACCCGGTTTTTTTTATGGCTTTTGTTTAGACGCGATACCTCGCGTCTAATCCCCATTTGTAGAGATGCGATACCTCGCATCTAAATCCCAGACTAAAGTCTGGGATTACAAATAACCCAAGGCTTCAGCCTAGGGAATCGGCATAAAAACGCCGCAAACTTTCACAAACCTGAAGCTTTTCCAAAGAAATAGACGCGAAGTATCGCGCCTCTACACAAAAGAAATAGACGCGAAGTCTCGCGTCTACTCATAAACAAAAAAGGCTGCTCTTTCGAGCAGCCTTTTTATTTCGGATTTGAAATATCTTAGTTGAAGATATAACGAACGCCGAATTGTGCTTGCCAACGAGATCCAAGTCCGAAAGAACGTTGGAATGTCTCTGACAATGGCGTAGTACCTGAACGGTAAGGGAATTGGAATACTGGTTTACCAGTAGCCGCATCATTACCCGTGAAGCTCAACAAACCAGCACGTAAGGTAGATTGGTTTAAACCCCACTGTGGAGAAACGTAGTTACCGAAGTTAAATACATCCAAAGTTAATTGTAATGTATTTTTCTTTCCTGCAACATTGATGTAGAAGTCTTGGATAACTTTGAAATCAAAGTTAGCAGCCCAAGGCAACTCAGCACCGTTACGTTCAGCATATTGACCACGACGAGATGACAAGTAAGCATCTTGAGAGATGTATTTATCTAAATCAGCCCATTGTTGATCCTTCGTATATGTTCCTAAATCTTTCAACATGATTTCAGATTGTCCACGAGGGATGTAAATCAAGTCATTGGCTGTTTGGTTATCACCATTCATATCACCTGAATATGTGTAAGAGAAACGACCTGCTGGAGCTACTGAATAAGTAAAACCAAATGTAGTAGACGCTTTTTCATTCAAGTAATTCAATTTATATGAACCATATGCGTTGATACGGTGTGCTTGCATATAAGAAGAATAAGATGCAACATTTTCATTTGGATCTCCTGAAACAACGCGATCTCTCCATTGTGATTGTGCAATCGAACCACCATCATTTACCGAACGAGAATCTGAATTCGTGTAAGATAAGGATGCAAACAAACCATTTTCAAATGATTTTGAAACAGTTGCAGTTAACGCATATGAATAACCTAAATCTGTGTTCTTAATCAAAATTGCATCTGAAATATTCGGATTTGTTACCGAATTACCCGTTGTAGGAGCATTCAGACCTTTCGAAGAACCATAAATTTGGTTGTTTTTTGTATTTGTTGGAATACCCGCAGCAGAAGCTGTGTAGTAGATCACACGATTATCTGAACCAACCGCCTTCACGCTAGAGTTAGGCAAGTTCACGTTCTCTAAATAGACCGCATTGATATCTTTGGTATAGATACCTTCCAATGAAACGATCCATCCGTCACCGAATTGCTTATCTAATGCCAAGTTTCCACGGAATACTTGCGAGAATTTAAATTTAGGATCCGTAACAGCTAAGTTATAGGCAGTAGGTTGTAGGTTTGTCAACGTACTTGCATCTGGCTTGTAAACATTTACATCCGCATTGAAAGGATAATTTTTCAAATCAGCAGCTGCAGTAATGGTCTTTGAACCAAATAGCACACCATTGTTGGATAATTGATTCGATAACCACACGTAAGGAACACGACCAGAGAAGATACCTAGACCACCACGAATTTGAGTCGTTTTATCATCCTTTACATCCCAGTTAAAACCAAAACGCGGCGACCACAATACAGTCGTCGAAGGGAATTTATTCGTCTCTAACTTGACTCCATCACGGAATGTCAAAGCAGGTACATACGAATTCGTGTACTTTGGTTCATCGAATGAAGGGAATGATGTTGCATCACCACGAAGACCGAAAGTTAATTTCAAACCTTTCGCAGCTGTAATTTCATCTTGTCCATAAAATGAGAACGTATTCCCTTTCATTTCAGCAAAAGGAAATTCAGCATAGTTAGACCATTGAACTGCATAGCGAACGGGTGCAACCGTTAAATCACCACTTGCTGATTTAATGAAATCGTCAATCGATTTGAACTGGTAACCACCAAAGTAGTTTGGAGCAAAGCCATTTTTAAATGCATTTGCTTCATAAGCAATACCTAAGGTATACACATGCTTTCCTTTGTAGATCGTTAAGTTATCTGACAATTGGAAAATATCTGAGTTCAACAAGTTGTTAGCCGAGAATGGCTCGTACCCAAATGATGTTAACTCATTTAAGTTATTGTTTCCAATATCGACCGTTGGGAACGGCGTATTATTTACCGGAGACTCACGGTAATCACGCATCGCTGTATAACCAACTGTCAAGTTGTTCGAAATAGAGTTCGAAAACGTTGAGTTCAATTCAGCGATGTATGAATCTAAGTTGTTATTAATACGGTATAAAGATCCTTGGAAAGGCAATACCGCTGCAGATGGTGCACGACCACCTGACAATGAACCTGAACTTGAAGGAGAAATATCCGCATAAGAACGTAAGTAGTTGTACTTAATATTCAATTTGTGCTTATCCGAAATATTCCAATCTAAACGTACATTCGCTTTTTGAGAATATTTTTCTTTGTTGTAGTTCTCATATGCACCTGGATCGTAGCTATATTTTGTAACCAAAAATTGCTTTAAACGATCTAAATCTTCAGCCTTAGCAATTGATTTATTCGGCTCAGTACCTGTACGCGTTGCAACAAAGTTAGAACCTGGATCCGATTGTGCTTCTTGCTCAAATGAACCAAAAATAAACAACTTATTTTTGATGATGGCTCCACCTACACGAGCACCGAATTGACCACGTGTAAATTTACCGTATTGGTTTGTTACATCACCGATTTTATTTCCTACCAAACCTTCGTTTGTTCCGAAATAATAACCTGAACCCGTCCAATTGTTTGTACCTGATTTCGTTACAACGTTAATGTTTGCACCTGTTGCCATTCCTTGACGAACGTCATAAGGAGCAATTAACACTTGGAATTGATCAATCGCATCAACTGAAATAGGAGAAGCACCCGTTTGACCACCAATCGTAGAAGACAAGGCAAAGGCATTGTTAAAGAACGCACCGTCTACGGTTACATTGTTGTACAAAGCATTACGACCCGCAAAGTTCAAGCCATTTGCACGTGGATCTAAACGAGCAAAATCACCCAAGGAACGATTCAAAGTAGGCAATGTTGTAATTGATCCATTAGATACCGTTGTTGCAGCACCCGTACGCCCTGAGTTAATCACAGACGAACGTGAAGCCACCACCTTAACTTCTTCCAATTGTGCTTGATTTACCTCTAACTTGAAGTTTTGACGAAGTTCAGAAGCCAACGTTAATACGATACCCGACTGAACAGCCTCTTTGTAACCTACGAAAGTTACAGAAACTTTGTATGGACCACCCACACGCATGTTTACAATGTTGTAACGACCGTCAGCACGTGTAGACGCACCGTAACGAGAACCTGTTGGTTCGTGAATGGCAATTACCGTAGCTCCCGGTAGGCCTTCACCCTTTTCATCAACAACACTACCCGCTAAAGCGGAAGTGGTAGAACCCTGTGCAAACACTTGCCCAATGGGTAGCGCCATCAAAAGCATTAAAAATGCTCCTAACAACACAGAATGAGTAATAAATCTTCTCTGCATAAATTTGGAATTTAGTTATAAATGAAACTGAAGAATTTGGTCACAAAATAAACCTAAAA
>JBEEOB010000103.1:0-18825 GCA_041191865.1 Bacteroidota bacterium | reverse complement strand
TTTAGTACTCATGGTTTGCGTAATTGCTCAATACAATGATCTATACTTACTATATATTCGTCTAACTTTTTCTTCAGTTCAGCTTTAGCTGCCTCTGTATCTTCTGTATTAACTACAAGTTTACCAATTTTATCTGATTTTTTAAAGCTTTTCTCCAATTCTTTTGATTGGCTTAGCGCCACTTGTAATTCACGCGTTTTGGCATCGAGCTTCTCTTGTAATTCTTTATTTAAACTTTCCAGTTCCTTGATTTTTCCAGCATTTTCTTGTAGGCGCGCAACCATCAAACTAACTTTTAGTTTGAGGTGTAGGTATTGCGTTTTCAATTCTTGCTTCATATTAATCGATTAATTTGGGTTTACCTGTTTTCCATGAAAATTCACGGAAAAGTAAATAACCAAGTAAACAAAGCACTGCGAAATTTTGATTCAAGAATTCCGGAAGTGGACTTACCTTCGTTAATGCATTTGCCCCGTAAATGAGGATTGCACCTAACAAGATATAAAATAAATCACTTTTCCAGTGGTAGGGTGTAGGGGAATATTTTTGACCGCCTAGGTAACACAATCCAGCCATTACGATGCTAGACACGAGAAATGCGTAGGCACAAGCCATGTAACCATACACGGGGATAAATAAGATATTTCCAATTAAGGTTACTGCTAAGCCGATTAAAGTTATGATTGTGCCAAAATGAGTTTTGTTGGTCTGCTTAAACCAAACGGATTGCGTGTAATATATGCCTAAAAATAGATTGGCTAATAACAATATGGGGACGATGTCCATGCCCTCCCAATAGATTGCTCTACGTAAAAATAAGGTCTTAATCCAAAACAAATTACACGAAACGCCTACCCATAAGAAGGTACAAATGATGACAAACCAATGGGTAATTAAAGCTAAATTCTCTTTGCTATTTTCAGCTGTTTTTTTACCCAAAAAGATGGGTTCTGCCGAGTATTTAAAGGCCTGGATGGCTAAACTCATAAAAACGGAAAGTTTATAGCAGTTGCCATATATTCCTAATGCTTCTTGTGAACTTTTGCCAGGATAAAATCCTGCAGGCAGGAAGGATTCTAATAACAAACGGTCAAACATTAAGTTGAACATCGCAGCTAAACTCATGAACATCAGGGGATAGGCATATACCCACAGGGCCTTGAATGCTGGCCAATCCCATCGCCAACGATAGGCCTTGAATTCTGCAGAAAGCCAATAAAACAAACTTGCGTTTGCAATTAAATTAGCTAAAAAGATATAGCCAGCGCCAATTCCTGGACTATATAAATCCCGGAAGAAGCTAGGTACATCTAATTCTAATTCGCCACTTTGTAAGGGTTTCAATAGCATTAAAAAGAACAGATTCAAGCCGACGTTCATCAAGATGGATACGATCTTGGCCTTGACAAATGTTTTGATTTTGTTCTCTAACCGAAGTTTTGCGAATGGGATTGCCGTGATGGCATCGATGGCTAAAATGAAAGCCAACCAATTCAAAAATATTCCCTTACCCGGATAGCCCAATTGGACCATGATGGGATCTGCAAACACAAATAAAAATAAGGTGAAGCAGCCCGAGGTGACGATGATCGCCGTCATGATCAGTTGGTAATATTTCTCAGGAGCTTCTTTGGCAAACCGGAAATAGGCAGTTTCCATGCCATAGGTGTAAATAATATTTGCGATGGCTACATACCCATACAATTTCACATTGACGCCTAATTCTGCTGGGAGAAATGCCCATGTGTGCACAAATACGAGTAAAAAATTAAGCGAACGACCCAAGATAGTACTAAAACCATAGGAAAGAGTTTCACCTGCTAATTTTTTCAGAATGGACATAATTGTATATTTGCCAAAATTCAAAGTTACATAATTTGTTAGGACCCTTGGGTATCCTAACGAAAATTGTATCAAAATCACGTCACATGAAAATTACCATTGCCTTTTTAGGCCTATTTTTAGCTTTCAATCAGCTATCGCATGCGCAATCCATTTCTTATTATCCTTTTAATTCGCAATTGGCTGTTTCGTCAAATCCCACAAACATCGCCTGGGCCGAAGTTCGGATGCAGATGAATTCGGCGACATCGGCAATTACTTCTGAGCTTGGACCCATGCTAACGGTTTACAAGACAAAAGATGCTCTTTTTTATACGGGAGGTGGTGTGAACATCGGTTGGATGTCCAATGTGTTTAACCAATCATCCTTGTTGAAAGGCTATTACGGAAGTATTGGTGTTCGTGCTTATCCATTTACTTCAGTACCCCATTTAGGGTTGAATTTTGAATTTACGCCTTATACGGATTCTAAAGTACAAACGGGACTATTGCGTGCCTGGTTAGGTGTCAATTATCATTTTGGCAAAAACAGATTGAAGTAATTACTCTTTTTGGTAGCCGATGGTTTGATAAAACTGTTCTGAATAGCTGTCGCTCAAGGGAATATGGTTTTCCCCAATTTTAACTTTTTGATTTCGAATCGATTCAATCTTTTTCAAGGATACGATGAAGGATTTGTGGATACGTAAAAATTCGTCAGAAGGTAATTTTTCACTGATGAGTTTCATGGTCATCCGACAAACAATCGGATATTTTTGATTACGTACGTGTATTTTGATGTAATCCTTCAATCCCTCGATGTACAAAATATCTTCGAGCATGATTTTCATCAGGGAATAATCGGCATGGATGAAAATATAATCTACCTTCGCTTCCTGTTTTGTTACTTGGCCCTGTAAGGCTAATTTGCTCTTAAAGAAATCAAGTGCTTTATGACTCGCTTTTAAAAATCGTTCAAAGGAAATGGGTTTTAGCACATAGTCAATCACGTCTAGATTGAAGCCTTCTAGCGCATATTGTTGGTATGCGGTAACAAAAATAACCATGGGTTTTTGCGTCAATCCTTCTAGAAACTGAACGCCCGTTAAGCCTGGCATTTGAATGTCTAGAAAAATGAGATCAACCGAGTTGTTTTGAAGGTATTCGATGGCCTCAAATGCATTGCGACAGCGTGCCGCAAGTTTCAAGAACGGAACTTTAGCGATATTATCTTCCATCAAATCTAAGGCCAAGCTTTCATCATCGATGGCAATACATGTTAAAATCGTATTCGGAATTTCCGTGAATGTTTCTTTTGTTTCCATCGCTTTAGCTATGCTTGATTTTTAAATCAACGACGTAGGTATTCGCATGTTCGCTAATTTGAAGTTCATGGTTTTCGGGATAAAGTAATTCCAGTCTTCTTCGAACATTGGTTAAACCTATTCCCGAACTTTCATCTTTTTTCTCTTGGGCTTGGTTACTCGTCATGTTTTTGACTAAAAAATGTAAATATTGCGGTGTATCTACCAATTGAATGCTAATGCTTGGTTTTTCAATCATGCCTACGCCATGCTTGAATGCATTTTCAACGAATGGTATGAGTAACATGGGTTCAATGTTTCCCGAAGTGCCCGATATTTCTGATGTAAAGTCAATGTCAATGTCATTTCCAAAACGTATTCGTTGGAGTTCAATGTAGGATTCTAAATAGTTGGCTTCCTTGCTTATGGCCACCTTGGAATCACTTGTTTCATAAATCATATAGCGCATTAATTCGGAAAGTTTAATCACGACGGGTTCGACGCTATCAGGTTTTCTTCGTGATAAGGATACAATGCTATTCAAAACATTGAACATAAAATGCGGACTGATCTGGGAGCGAAGAAAAGATAATTCCGATTTTAATCGCTCATTTTCCTCTTCTTTTTTCGCCTCTTGTTCTTTCAGGTTATCGGAAAGGAATCGATAACTAATTCCGATAGCGATGATGAAAAGGTATTGGAAAATGATACGTAAATAAGTGAAGCGCTTCATGCCGCCCCCACCACCTCTCGGACGCTGAGGAAGTAATAAATCTTTGAATAAAAGGTCGAAAATCAGGTCGTTTAGGCCAACCATAATAAAATACCCAATCACGAGGAAGGCCAAATACGCTAAAATGTTATAGCGTTTTAACACCTTTGGAATAAGGATTTCCGTATTAATGTAGAAAATGGGAATATTGGCTAAGCCAAAAACGAAGAAGAATAAATTCCATTGAAAATGGCGTTGAATCTCTTCTGGATTTTGCGATTGAGAGCTAGGGCCTAATAGAATAGGCAGCGCTAACAGACAAGCCCAAAATAATAAATGGAGCAAAATGGGCTTAGAAAGTAATTTGGTTTTCGCCATGAATTCAAGAATTTGGATTCGAAGTAAACAATTTGCAAAATATTCTTGGAAAATATGCTACGAGTATCCTGTTTGTGCCGATGAAATTGTTCATACTTTTTTGTTAGATTTGCTTGAAGAACCTATTTAACTAAGCTTATGCGCAACATACTATTGCTCACGCTGTTGTCTTGGACTTGTTTGGCCCAACAACATGTGGAACTCAAGGATTTAACTGCTTTTCAGCATCCTAGTACGAATTGGACCATTGAAGGTGCCGTTCAGGCTGCTTATGCGGATACCTCACTGCAAGTAGCCACTGGTCAAGGGGTATTGGTAAATACCTTACGCAATGGCAAATACAAACGCTCAGATGATTTGTCTTTCGCCTTTTCACATGGAGATATTCATTTAATGTTTGACTTCATGTTGCCTAAAAAAGGGAATTCGGGCGTTTACTTACAGGGGCGTTATGAAGTTCAATTGGCTGATTCATGGACCAAAAAGCAATTGAATTTCGGAGATTGTGGAGGCATTTATGAACGCTGGGATGATGCACGTGGCAAAGGGAAAGAAGGATATGAGGGCTATGCTCCGATGCAGAACGCTTCCAAGGCACCCGGCCTCTGGCAAAGTATGGAAATTGATTTTCAAGCGCCTCGCTTCGATGCGAATGGTAAGAAAATCCAAAATGCAATTTTCAAAAAAGTTATGCTGAATGGCATTCTAATACACGAGAATATTGAAGTGCTGGGGGTTACTCGGGGAGCTGTTTCCTCGCAAGAAGTGGCTTCTGCACCTATTTTAATTCAAGGAGATCATACCCAAGTCGCATTTAAAAATATACGCTATGAGACATATGATAAGCCATCTGTGCGCATGGGACAAGTTTCATATGACTATTATACAGGCAAATTCACGGAGCCGCTTATCGGAGCTGCCAAACCCGTGGAATCGGGTAAATTAGCTAAATTGACTTATAAGGTCATCAAGGCTAAAAACGATTATTTGATTCATTATCAAGCAGAATTAGATGTGCCGGAATCCGATACCTATGAATTTCAATCGTATTGGACAGGTTCAGGTGTCGTGAAAGTTGATGGTGTTGAATTAAATCAAGGGGCTCACTGGTATTCTGAAATGGTTTCGGAGAAAACAACCTTGACTGCTGGAAAACACCGATTGGAAGTTATTCATGTGAAGGATTTTCCATGGGGCCCACAGGCTTTGGGCTTATTTGTGAAGCGAATCGGTTCACATCCCGTTGCCTTGCATGAGCGGACTTCTTTGTTAGATCCAGAGGCTGTCGGCATGATTGAAGTTAAGGCAAATGCCGAACCCGTATTTCAGCGCTCCTTTGCTATGCATCAAGGGAAGAAAAAGACCCATGTGATTCAAGTAGGTGATCCTTTGGGTATGCATTATTCGTATGATTTAAAACAGGGTGCTTTGCTTCAAGTATGGCGTGGACCCTTCTTAAATGCCACACAAATGTGGGAAAATCGTGGGGAACCCCAAACCTCTGAGCCTTTGGGTGTGACCGTTACCTTAGATGGCCAATTCCCATTGGTGTTGGATCATCAAGCGCAAGCGGATTCAACGGAGTTGGTTTACAAGGGTTTTCGCATAAAAGATGGCCGACCGATATTTATGTACCAATGGCCAGAAGCGAATGTCTCCATCGAAGATTATATTCGCCCTAACGCGGCTGGAACAGGTTTAGAAAGAACCTTGTCATTTAAGTCGGCAAGCGCATTGCAATCCGCAATCGAGCTTGTGTTGGGAAATAGCTTTCACGGAATTTCAGCGATTAACACAAAATTAATCGGCCTGCAAGGGCAGTCTTATTTTGTCCAATGGGATGGTCGTTCGGGTGCCGTTTTGAGTCCTAAACAAGGCCTAAAACAACAACGCATTCCGGTGCAAGGAAATGAAGTTTCTTATCAATTGATCTGGTAAACCGATGAAAAATATACACTATACAATCGCATTATTGTTGCTTTCGTTTTGTGCTTTGGCTCAGAAACCTGCGCCTAAAACAGAACAAGATTTTTACGAAATCAAGACGCTTCCTATTCCCAAAGAAATTTATTTGGAAGTAGGTGGTTTGGCTACGATGCCAGATGGTCGAATCGCCGTGAGTACACGTCGAGGCGAGATCTGGATCATCGAAAATCCATATCAAAAATCGAATCATCAGGTGCACTACAAGCGCTTCGCATCCGGTATGCACGAAGTGCTCGGTTTAGCCTATCGGGATGGGGCGTTCTATTGTTCACAACGTGGGGAATTAACTAAAATTACGGATACGGATCGTGATGGTGTGGCGGATTTATATGAGCCGATTTACCAATTTGATATTTCAGGTAACTATCATGAATATACCTATGGCCCTGTGTTTGATAAAAACGGCGATATGTTGGTGACGCTCAATCTAGCATGGGTTGGATTTGGCGAAGGTAAATTTGCCAAATGGCGTGGCTGGTTGGTGAAAATCCACCCGGATGGTACACTTGAGCCTTTTGCGGCGGGTTTGCGTTCGCCCGCGGGCTACAGCATTAACGATCAAGGCGATATTTTTTATGGGGAAAACCAAGGGGACTGGGTAGGTTCAGGACGTGTGACGCATTTGGCAAAAGGCGATTTTGCGGGTAATCCGGGTGGCTTAAAATGGGCCAAAGAGCCTAATAGCCCTTTCCGATTGACCTTGGAGGAAATTCAAGATAATGGGGCGCCTATGTACGAGGCGGCGGCAAAAGTTAAGAATTTGAAACTTCCTGCCGTTTGGTTTCCACACGCAATCATGGGGATTTCTACATCAGATATTATTCAAGATACGACACGCGGTAAATTCAGCCCATTCCCAGGGCAATATTTTGTGGCGGATCAAGGTCAATCCAAGATTATGCGCATGGGTTTAGAGAAGGTGAATGGCGTTTACCAAGGTTTTTGTATCAATTACCGCGAGGGATTTCAGTCGGGGATTTTGCGGGAACGTTTTGGTTTGGATGGGTCGATGTTTGTGGGGATGACTTCGCGTGGATGGGGTTCTACAGGCAAGGATGAATTCGGTCTTCAACGCTTACTCTGGAACGGCCAAATGCCATTTGAAATTCAGGATATTCAGGCGAAATCGGATGGATTTGAAATCAACTTTACACAAGCGGTTGATGTTGCTTCGGTTAAAAAAGCAGCTTCTTATGCTTTGCGTTCCTATATCTACAAATACCAACACCAATATGGAAGCCCCATCATTGAGTTGAAGAATTTGAAGATTTCGGCAGTAGAAGTTTCAGCGGATAAGCGCAAGGTGCGTTTAGTGATTGAGGGCCTTCGTCAATATTATATCCATGAATTTAAGTTGGAAGGCATTCGTAACGAAGCTGGAGAACCCTTGTTACACGAAACGGCATATTATACCTTGAATCAGATTCCTTCGGGGAGCAAGCTAACGGTTCAAGCGTCGCATCGATTGGAGGAGGCAGAGGTGGTAAAGGTTGTTGCTGCAAAACCAACTAAAAAATCTACGGTGATTTCAGATGCGGAGGCTATGGCCTTGTTGAAAAAGCACACTTGTTTAGCCTGTCATGCCAAAGAGGCGAAAGTAGTAGGGCCTTCATATGCAGATATCGCTAAACGAAATTATACCGATAAGCAGATATTGGCCTTGGTTTACAAGCCGAATCCGCAAAACTGGCCTGATTATGCCACGGAGATGGCTCCGATGAGCCATGTGCCTGCGGGAGATGTCTTGAAGATTGCATCTTGGATTAATGGACTTCGAAACAAAGCGCTGTTAAATCATGACTAAAAAAAGGGAGGTTCGATGAACCTCCCTTTTTTATGATCAAAATTCCAACTTATTTTTTCGGTTGAACGGTACCTTGAATGAATAATTGGATTTGCTGAACTTCGCCGTTATTTACCACGGTGATTGACTTATTGAAGTTCCCTGGGCGACCAGTTGAGTTATAAGAAGCCGTAACCTTACCCGTTTTACCAGGCATGATTGGCTCACGAGTCCATTCCGGTGTAGTACAACCACATGATGGCTGAACATTTGAGATAACTACGGGTGTTTTTCCAGTATTGGTGAATTCGAAGCTGTATGTTGCTTGTGTTCCTTCAACGATTTTGCCGAAATCATGTTTTTCCGACTTGAATTTGATTGCCCCTTGAGCGTTAGATTGGAAAGCGAATCCAATGATGAGAGCTAATACGCCTAAAAATTTCTTCATGGTTATGATTTATTTAATTTACTGCTGAAGCAAATCTAAAACAATGTGCAGATTCAGCAAAAGAAAAGCGCGAGTTTTTATGAAATAAATGGCCGCGCTCCTATTTGGCTGCCAATTATTTTATTGTATTTTTACATGTTAAATTTACCAGGAAACCGTTGGCTTTGCATTATATCTTTTCAGATCCTGTCATTTCATTTGATCCCGCCAAGGTGTTAGATGATTACCGCTTGGCCGCTTTAAGTAGGGCCTGCAGCCTGCTTGTTCGTAAGGAAGTATTTTCAGGTAGAGCAAAATTTGGTATTTATGGGGATGGAAAGGAATTGTGTCAACTCGCATTAGCGAATTCGATGCAAGCGGGTGATTATATTTCAGGCTATTACCGGGATCAAACCATTGGTGTAGCGATAGGTGATTTAACTTGGCCACAATATTTTGCTCAATTATACGGGCATCCCGATATACAATTCGACCCGCATTCAGGCGGTCGGCAAATGAATAATCACCACGCAACACGCTGGCTGGATGATTCAGGTGAATGGTTAGATCAAACGACCCGATACAATTCTGTTGCAGGAATATCTTCGACCGCGGGCCAAGCTCCGCGTTCATTGGGCATCGCATATGCCTCTAAATTATACCGAGAGCGGGCCGATTTAGCGGCGCATGCTGCCTTGTTTTCAAAGGGTGGGCAAGAGGTTTGTTTTACAACGATTGGAGATGCATCAACCTCCGAGGGGATGTATTTGGAGTGTATCAATGCGGCAGGAGTTTTACAAGTGCCGATTGTCTTCTCTGTTTGGGATGATGGGTATGGGATTTCGGTTCCGATCGAATACCAAACAACGAAATCGTCTATTTCGAAGGCCTTAGCTGGATATCAGCGGACGGAAACGGAAAAGGGATTGGAGATTATTCAGGTCAAAGCTTGGGATTATCCAGGTCTCATGGCTGCATACCAAAAAGCTGCCCAATTAGCTCGAGAGGAAATGGTTCCTTGTCTTGTGCATGTAATCGAATGTACGCAACCTCAAGGCCATTCAGCGTCCGGTTCACATGAGCGGTATAAGTCGGCAGACCGCCTCCAATTTGAACAAGAAGCTGATTGCAACCTGCATTTTCAGGCATGGATTCTTTCCAAAGGTTTTGCCACGCAAGCGGAATTAAAAGCCATCGATGAGGAATCAACAGTTTTGGCCCGCAAGTACCAGAAAGAAGCTTTTGCCGCTTACATGGCTGCGATTGATGTGGATAAAAAGGCATTTTTGCGCATTGCTAAAAACTTATATGATTCGACCAACGAGCCAGGTTTATTAGAGCCCATTTTGGCTGAATTAAATGAATTGCAATATCCGATTTTCAGCGACCTAGTACGTGCAGGTCGAAAGGCATTGCGTGAGTTTCGGTTTTTTCAAGGGCCGGCAGTTAAGTTGCTGCGCAAGTGGCTGGCCGAGTTAGAAGCACGAAATCACCGAAGATTCAGTTCGCATCAAATGAGTGAATCAAAGGATAGTCCTTTAATGATTCAAGAGGTGAAGGCCACATACGAAAAAGAGCCTGGTCTGGTAGACGGTCGGGAGATTTTGAATAAAAGCTTTGCCAAATTCTTAGAAGATCCGCGTGTATTTATATTGGGAGAAGATGTGGGTAAGATTGGCGATGTCAATCAAACCTTAGCTGGGTTGCAAGACAAGTTTGGGCCATTGAAGGTAACAGATACGGGAATTCGGGAAATCAGTATTGTAGGGCAGGGGATAGGTGCTTCGATGCGCGGTTTGCGTCCGATTGTTGAGATTCAATATTTAGATTATATATTTTATCCGTTCGCCATTCTATCTGACGATTGGGCGTGTTTGCATTATCGTACGGCGGGTGGGCAAAAGGCGCCGATGATCGTTCGTACGCGCGGGCATCGTTTGGAGGGTATTTGGCATTCGGGTAGTCCGATGGCTGTTTTGTTGAATGGCTTGCGCGGGGTTCACTTTTGTGTGCCGCGTAACATGACGCAGGCGGCTGGCATGTACCGTACCTTATTAGCTGGTGATGATCCAGGCCTAGTTGTGGAGTGTTTGAATGGCTATCGTTTGAAAGAACCGATGCCAAACAATTTAGAAGAGATTGTTGTGCCATTAGGTGTTCCTGAAATCTTGCGAGAGGGGAATGATTTGACGATTGTAACCTATGGTTCGATGTGTCGGATAGTCATGGAGGCAGCGGAAGCGTTAGCCGAGATGGGCATATCCGTGGAGGTAATTGATGTTCAGACATTATTGCCATTTGATCGCTATCATCAAATTTTAACATCGATTCAAAAGACACATCGCGTGTTATTTGCGGATGAAGATATGCCTGGAGGTGCGTCTGCCTATATGATGCAAGAGGTTTTGGATAAACAAGGTGCATTCACGTGGTTAGACAGTCCAGCACGTTGTTTGGCAGCGCGTCCACATCGACCTGCGTATAGTTCCGATGGGGATTATTTCTCAAAACCGAATGTGGAAAATGTTGTTGATACCGTGTATGAGATGATGCGAGAGACAGATCCGTCGTCATTCCCAGCTATATATTTTTAAGATGTCATTGCTAGGTAACTATTTTAGGGAAATTTTCGAGGTGGTTCAAAGCACCCGCAAGGGAATGGCTTTGACCTGGAAGCATGCTTGGGATGCTCGTAAGCAACGGACTGTACATCAGATTCAAGATGCCGGATATTTCCAGCAATCTGAAGGAATTATGACCTTGGAATACCCAGCTTTACAGATTCCTACACCAGTGAATGGTCGCTATCAGTTGCATAACGAAATGGACGATTGCATCGTCTGTGATAAATGTGTTAAAGTTTGCCCGGTGGATTGCATTGATATAGAGCCGATCAAAGCAACGGGTTTGATCGGGCATGCTTCGGATGGATCTCCCATTCGTTTATATGCAGCCAAATTTGACATCGATATGTCAAAATGTTGTTTCTGTGGTTTGTGCACAACGGTCTGCCCCACGGAATGTCTGACCATGACCTCTGAATATGATTTCTCTGTTTTTGATGTCAAAGAGCATAATTTTGCTTTTGCTAATTTAACAGCTGAGGAGGCGGATGAGAAGCGGAGATTATATGAGCAGTTTGTGGCGGAAAAAGCAGCGATGAAGGTTGTCGCTAGTCAACAGTCGCTAGTCGATAGTCCGGAGGGAAATAGTCCGGAGTCAGTAGTTAGTAGTCAGTCGTCAGTGGTCAGTGGTCAGGATGCAGCTAGTCCGGAGTCTGATGGTCCAACGTCTAAACCAGCCTTTAAACCGAGTTTCAAGAAAGCCGCTAGTCCGGAGGGAAATAGTCCGAAGTCCGAAGGACAAACATCCAAGGACCCAAGTCCAACGTCTAAACCAGCCTTTAAGCCAAGTTTCAAGAAAGTCGCTAGTCCGGAGTCCGATGGACAAACGTCCAAGGACCCAAGCCCAACGACTAAACCGAAGCCTGCTTTTAAGCCAAGTTTCAAGAAAGTCGCTAGTCCGGAGGGAAATAGTCCGGAGTCAGTAGTTAGTAGTCAGTCGTCAGTGGTCAGTGGTCAGGATGCAGCTAATCCGGAGGGAAATAGTCCGGAGTCCGAAGGACAAACGTCCAAGGACCCAAGCCAAACGACTAAACCGAAGCTTGCTTTTAAGCCAAGTTTCAAGAAAGTCGCTAGTCCGGTGGGAAATAGTCCGGAGTCAGTAGTTAGTAGTCAGTCGTCAGTGGTCAGTGGTCAGGATGCCGCTAATCCGGAGGGAAATAGTCCGGAGTCCGATGGACAAACGTCCAAGGACCAAAGTCCACCGTCTAAACCTAAACCTGCTTTTAAGCCGAGTTTCAAGAAAGCCGCTAGTCAGGAGTCGTCAGTCACTAGTCCTGAGTCAAATGAGCAAGGTCCAATGTCTAATAGTCCAACGTCTAATCCCGAACTACCATGACACCCATTATTTTATCATTCGTGATTTTGGTATGTATAACATGTGGTAGTGCCTTGGTGATGCTTTGGACAAAGAATATTTTACATGCTGCATTGGCTATGTTTATGACGATGCTTGGTCTTGCAGGCCTTTACGTGTTGGCCTATGCAGATGTCATGGCAGTTTCTCATTTAATGATTTATGTGGGCGGCGTGTTGATCTTGATACTCTTTGGAATCATGTTAACAAACCAGAAGGGAAGAGGGGATAAGGATCAAAACAATTTGGTGACAGAGGAGTCATCACGCGTGTGGCCTGTGTTCATAGGATTAGCTACTTTCGCTGGATTGATCTTTATTTTAGTTCGGGGAAATTTTGGTGGAATGGAAATTGCTGATTCAAATTCCAAATTGAGTTTTGTTGGGATTTCTTTATTAACCGACTACGCCATGCCATTTGAGCTGGTTGGTATTTATTTATTGATTGCCTTGATCGGCGCCACCTTTATCGCGAAGCAAGATGCATGACATTCCGTTAATTCTGTTTCTTAGGGCGGGGGCGTTTTTGTTTGCCATCGGCTTTAGTATGTTGATTCTAAAGCGCAATGCGATTTTTGTGTTGATGGGGGTTGAATTGATGCTAAACGCAGCCAATTTGAATTTAATTGCTTTTTCGCGTCAAGATACGGCGAATCAAGGTTTGTTGTTGGGTATTTTCGTGCTGGTAGTAGGTGTTTGTGAAATGGCTGTGGCTTTGGCTTTAGTTATTCAGGCCTACAGACAATTTCAGCATATTGATTTAGGTCGATTTAAAGCTCGAAACTAGGCTTTTTCATCCAGCCAGATTTTAATCTGTTTTCTTAGCATCGGGGTTTTGGCTTTTCCTGCTACCTTTTCTAATTCCTCTACAGGCGCATCGTACATTTGGCGTATGGTACCAAAATGTTTCAAAAGCTTTTGTGCAGTCAGTTTACCTATACCTTCTAGTTCTTCCAGTTGGCTAACCAAAAAGTTTTTACTTCGTCTATTTCGATGGGCCGTAATGCCAAATCGGTGAGCTTCGTCTCGTAATTGTTGAATCAATTTGAGCGACTCTGATTTTTTGTCTATATAGACAGGTAAGCTGTCTTCTGGGAAATAAATTTCTTCGAGTCGCTTAGCAATGCCGATGATTGGGATTTGCCCATAGAGACCAATGGCTTTTAAGGCATCACAAGCAGCGCTTAGTTGGCCTTTCCCTCCGTCGACAATAATTAAGTCGGGCAATTCTGCCTCTTCCTCGAGGAGGCGTGTATAGCGGCGGGTAATTACTTCGTGCATGGTTGCGAAATCGTCGGGACCTTCTACTGTTCTAGGCGTAAATAATCGATATTCTTTTTTCGCGGCTTGCGCTTGAATGAAACAAACCATGGCAGAGACGGGATTTGTGCCTTGCAGGTTGGAGTTATCGAAACATTCAATGCGTTTGGGTAATTGCGTTAGGCGTAAGTCATTTTTCAGTTTGAGCATGACGCGCATTTTTCGGTCACCTCCACTTTCTTCCGCCGCTTTTCGATCGGCCTTTTCTTTCCGGAAATACAACACGTTTTTGAGAGACATGTCCAAGAGCTTTTTCTTGTCACCCATTTGCGGGATGGTATTTTTGGCTCCTTGAAATTCAATGGCCATGGGAATGTTCGTAAGGATTTCTTTGGCCTTGCTTTGGAACTGTTCGCGTTTTTCCCAGATCAGCATCGTAAGCAGGTCTGACTCATCTTCATTTAGTTTTTTCTTAACCTCCCAGGTTTGGGATTGCAGGATGGTCCCATTGATCACCTTCATGAAATTGATGTAGGCCAAAGCTTCGTCGGAAACCATGGTGAAAACATCTACGTCGTGGATGGCGGGATTTACAACGGTGGATTTGGCTTGAAAGTTTTCCAGCAGTTCCCATTTCTCTTTCCATTCTTGCGCTTCCTCGAAGGCCATCCGAGCGGAGGCTTGTTGCATGCGTTCGAAAAAGAGGTTTTTGGGTTTTTGGTAATTCCCTTTTAGAATATTGCTAATCTGTTCAATATAGATCTGGTAATCGGATTCGTTTTGAAGACCTTCGCAAGGCCCTTTGCAGTTGCCGATGTGGTATTCGAGGCAAACTTTGAATTTACCCTGTTCGATGTTAGCGGGTTTTAACGCAAGTGAACAAGTTCGAAGCGGGTAAAGCTGGTGAACCATCTCGAGTAGCCCATTCATCGCCTTGGGGTTCGCGAAGGGGCCAAAGAAAGTACCCAGGCTATGGTCGATTCGCCGCATGGTGATGAGGCGAGGGAAGTGCTCATTTGTTAAGCAAATGAAAGGATAGGTTTTATCATCGCGCAGGAGGATGTTGTATTTGGGTTGAAACTGCTTAATGAGCGTATTCTCCAGCAGGAGTGCATCAAATTCCGAGTGAACGATCGTGAACTCAATTTTTTGGATTTGTTGGACGAGGCGCTTCGTTTTTGTATTGTGATTTTGGATGCTCGTAAAATAGCTGCTGACACGGTTCTTGAGATTCTTGGCTTTGCCTATGTAGATGATCGTATCATTTTCGTCAAAATAGCGATATACGCCCGGTTGGTCTGGGAGTGTAGGCAATATAGTTTTGGGATCGAAATTTGACATGCCTCAAAATTAGGGATAAATCTGGAAAGCACTTTTGGATTTTTTGGACAATTGTAAATTTTAGACAAAGCGCAGGTTATGGACTGTTTGTAGGACTATTAATCGATTTGGTCGCAGGATATGTAATCGTTTGCAAACCATTTTATTGAATTTTTGAATTTTCTAATGTATTAATATGATAATTTAAGGGGCTCAAAAAGCCATTTTGCGGGATAAATGACATTTTTGCTTTAAAAAGTGAAAAAATATCTAGTAAATGTTTGCAAGAGTTCACGGCTTTATACATATTTGAAAGCTTGGAACAGCATAGAACAGTTGTGATATTGTATGATTCCGATAAAATGGAAGATTTACTTCTAAACCTATTAATTGTATTATTTAAAGAAGAACTTTTAAACCTATTTTAACTTATACATCTTAACCTATTTATTAAACTTAAAAAGAAAGGAGACCAATTATTGTAGCAAAAACTGGATTAACAATTATTAAATCTTATTTAGAAAACTAATTAAAACGTATTATGAAAAACAATTTTTACCAAAGTCTTCGAAGCTTCTTATTGCTCGCGATTGTGATGCTAGGGAGTTTTTCGTCATTTGCGCAGGATCGTAAGGTAACTGGTAAAGTTACGGATGCGAACGCTGAAGGTATTCCAGGTGTAAGTGTTGCTGTAAAAGGAACAAACACGGGAGCTACTACAGATGCTAATGGTGCATTTACGGTTACAGTAAAATCGGGTAACGCTGTCTTGACTATCTCAGCAGTAGGTTACAAAACAAAATCTGTTTCAGTGGGATCTCAATCTTCAATCGCTGTTTCTTTAGATGAGGATGTGAGCCAATTGAGCGAAGTAATCGTAACAGGTTACTCAGTAACAAACAAGAAGGAGTCTACAGCGGCAGCTTCGATCGTTAAGGCGGCAGATTTGCAAATTGCACCAACGGGTAACGTTGAGCAAATGTTGCAAGGTCGTGTATCAGGGGTAACTTTGATTACAAACGGTCAGCCGGGAACTAACTCAATCATTCGTGTACGTGGTTTTGGTGCCTTTGGTGGTAACGAGCCATTATACGTAGTGGATGGGGTTCCAGTAGGTTCTACCGATTTCTTGTCTCCAGATGATATCGAGTCAACAACTGTATTGAAAGATGCGGCTGCTGCTTCTATCTATGGTGCTCGTGCTGCCAATGGTGTAATCGTTTACACAACAAAGCAAGGTTCACGTGGTAAGAAAGGTTTGAGCATTACGTACAATGGTATGTATGGTGCTACAGATCCAAACGTAGCAGGTGCTCCAAAAATGTTGACTCCACAAGAGCAAGCAGATTGGACACATGTTGCATACCGTAACAATGCAGCGGCTAATGGAACTGCGGTTGCTTATTCGCATCCACAATACGGTTCATCAGCACAAGCTGTTATTCCTACATATTTGCATGCAAATGGTGCTAACGCGGTTAGCAATGTTGACTTAGCTGCTATTACAGCTGCACGTGCTGCTAACCCAGAGAACGTTTTCTTAATTAAAGCGAACAAAGCGGGTACTAACTGGTATGATGAAATTACACGATTGGGTGCAACTCAACGTCACTCATTAGGTTTCTCAGGTGGTACTGATGCAGGACGTTTCTACTTAGGATTGTCTGGTCAAAAGCAAGACGGTATCTTGATCCAAAATGATTTTGCTCGTTATTCTGCACGTTTTAACTCAGAATTTAGCTTGGGAAAGAAAGTGAAAATTGGTGAGAACTTGCAGTTCACTTACCGTTCGGTACGTGGTCAAGCAGGTGGTAATGGTGGTCTAGGTGTTGCGGGTGATGAGTCAGTAATCTTGTCTGCTTACCGTATGCCAACTGTTATTCCTGTATTTGATGAGTTTGGATCGTATGCATCTACTAAAGCTGCTGGATTTAACAACCCGCGTAACCCAGTTCGTCAAATCGTATTGAATAACTCAAATGATAATAACTACAATGCGAATGCAGTAGGTAATATCTACGTTGATTATGAGCCAATCAAAGACTTGACATTGCGTACAAGTATTGGTGGTCAATACAATGGTTCAGGTTACAAGAACTACAACTACCGTTATTTGGGTGATTCAGAGCCAGAAGCTTCGAATTCATTCTCAGAAGGTCAAGCGTACTCTTTTGCTTGGGTAATGACAAATACAGCTAACTACAAATACCAATGGAGAAAACATGGTGTTAAATTATTGGCTGGTTTAGAGGCATTGAATACAGGAGCTGGTCGTTCGATCAATGGTTCAGGTATCAATCCTTTCTCAATGGACTTGGATTTCGTAACGATGAGTTCGGTACAATCTCCAGTAGTTAACTCTAACTTGTATTCAGGTGTGAATTTCTATTCAGTATTTGGTAAGTTAGATTACAACTTCAACGAGAAATATTACTTCACAGGTGTTGTTCGTCGTGACGGATCATCTCGTTTCGGTTCTGAGAATCGTTACGGTATCTTCCCTGCATTCTCTGCAGCTTGGCGTGTGACTTCGGAAGAATTCATGAAGGATCTTCCTGCAATCACAGATTTGAAAATCCGTGGTGGTTGGGGTACAATGGGTAACTCAAATAACGTAGACCCTGCTAACCAGTACTCTTTATATGCTGCTAACCGTGGTAACTCATTCTATCCAATCGGAGGTCAATCTTCTGGAGCAGATGAAGGATACTACCGTTCTCGTATCGGTAACCCTGCTGCGAAATGGGAGACTGCTGTAACATCTAACATTGGTGTTGACGCAACTTTGTTAAACGGTAAGTGGGAAGTTGTATTTGATATCTGGAGAAAAGATACAGAGGATTTGTTATTCAACGTGCCACTTCCGGCAGTTGTTGGATCTGCAGCTTCTGCACCTTCAGTTAACGTAGCAAAAATGCGTAACCAAGGTATCGATATGCAAATTATCAACCGTGGTAACTTGACTTCTGACATTAAGTATGATTTGACATTTAACAACTCATTCTTGAAAAACGAAATCGTAGCGTTCGCACCAGGTATCACGAACTTAGTTGGTGGTGCATTCCGTGGAATTACGCCAATTCGTATGGAAGTAGGTCGTTCTTTATCTTCATTCTATGGCTACCAAGTAATGGGATACTTCAACTCAGCTGCTGAGGTTGCTTCGGCTCCTGAGCAATCAGGTAAAGGTGTTGGTCGTTTCCGTTATGCGGACATCAACGGAGATGGTAAGATCACTCCTGCTGACCGTACTTACTTAGGTTCTCCAGTACCAACTTATACAGGTGGTGTGAACGTAGGTTTGACTTACAAGGATTTTGATTTGAACATGTATGTTTATGCTTCAGCGGGTAACAAAATTTGGAACCAATCGAAGTGGTTTACTGATTTCTACGGAACTTTCGAAGGATCAGGAAAAGGTGTACGTGCGAAAAACTCTTGGACTCCAGCATTGGGTAACGCTGCTGAAGCACCAATTTGGGAATCAGCATCAAACATCTCTACATCAGCTGCTGAGAACTCTTGGTACGTAGAAGATGGTGATTATATCCGTTTGCAAAATATCTCTTTAGGATACAAACTTCCTAAAAATGTTATTTCAAAAATCGGTGTTAAGAATGCTAAGTTGACATTATCGGCTAACAACTTGTTTACTTTAACTAAGTACAAGGGCTTAGATCCAGGTGTTGGTGGAGCAGCTGATACAAGCTTTGGTATTGACGTAGGTAACTACCCAGTTACGCGTTCATTCAATGCTTCGATCAACTTGAATTTCTAATTTAGCGAAAGCCAATTTTAAAAATTAAGAACATGAAAAAATATCAGATTTTAAAGCGATTAAGTTTAGTTAGTGCGTC
>JBEEOB010000102.1:0-12476 GCA_041191865.1 Bacteroidota bacterium | reverse complement strand
CCCAAAGTTCAGCGTCGTATACGATTGGTGGATTCATACGCAAATAAAGAAGCTATCACGGCTTTAATTGGAGAATTAGAAACGAAGACAAAGCAAATCAGTATTCTGTTACATTACTTACAATTTATCCCGGTGATGCGTGATGCTGGGACTAACCAAAGGGGCCTTGAGAAATCGAGTTTCAGTCAAGCCGGTTTATCCGAAAGTGCTTTACAAACGCTCATCAAGCATGGAATTTTTGAATCATTTGAAATTGTCGTATCTCGTTTTGGTAGTGATTCAGATGATTTTATTCCTGCTAGTTTTGATTTAAATGCTGCTCAAGAGAAAGCGTATCAGTCCATTCTCTCGCAGTTTCAGGAAAAAGATACTGTTTTATTACACGGTATTACGGGAAGTGGGAAGACTGAAATCTACATTCGCTTGATTCAAGAGGCGCTGGCCAATGGAGATCAAGTACTTTATTTGTTGCCGGAAATCGCCTTAACAACGCAAATTGTGGCTCGACTGAAGAAGATTTTTGGCGAGCAAGTAGGAATCTACCATTCTAAATTTTCCGATAACGAACGAGTAGAAGTTTGGAAATCCATCGTGGAAGGTAAATACCCATTTGTTGTTGGGGTCCGTTCGTCCGTGTTTTTGCCTTTTTCTCGCCTAGGCTTAATAATTGTAGATGAAGAACATGAATCTTCTTTCAAGCAAGTAGATCCTGCTCCGCGCTACCATGCGCGTGATGTGGCGATGGTGCTTGCGGGCCAACAAAAAGCCAAGGTATTATTGGGCTCTGCGACGCCATCCATTGAATCGTATTATCAAGCGAAGCAGGGTAAATACGGTTTAGTGACTTTGATGGAGCGTTTTGGGAAGGCGACATTACCCGATATGACGTTGATTGATACGAAGTATGCCACCAAAATGAAACAGATGAAAGGGGGCTTTTCGGTGGATTTGGTAACCTTGTTGGATGAGAATTTTCAGAAGGGCAAGCAAAGTTTATTATTTCAAAATCGACGCGGTTATTCACCTTATATTCAGTGTCAAGATTGTGATTGGATCGCAGAATGCAATCAATGCGATGTAAGTTTGACCTACCACGCGAAAGATCAAGAATTGCGTTGTCACTACTGTGGTTACCGAGAAGGATTGTTGCGTCGATGCGGAGCATGTGGGGGAACGAACCTGAAAACGATGGGCTATGGGACAGAAAAGTTAGAGGAGGAACTGCAATTGCTTATTCCGGATGCACGGATCGGTCGGATGGATTTAGACACCACGCGTTCCAAAACAGCGTTTAATAGTTTATTGGCAGAAATTCAATCCGGAAATATCGACATATTGGTAGGTACGCAAATGGTTGCCAAAGGACTCGATTTCGAAGGACTTTCTACCGTGGCTATTTTTGATGCAGACCGAATTATTAACTTTCCAGATTTCAGAGCGCATGAACGCGCGTTTCAATTGATTACACAGGTTGCTGGTAGAGCTGGTCGGCGCGATGAACAAGGTCAAGTGTTTATTCAAACAAATCAACCTACGCATCGCTTGTTTGAATTTATCAAGTCGGGGGATTATGCTGCCTTGTATGCGGATGAAATTATTGAGCGGGAAGGGTACAAATATCCACCCTTTGTTCGCTTAATTAAGTTGACGCTTCGCCACATGGAATCAAATCAGGTGGAGAAGGCAGCCAATGAATTGGGCGCTATGTTAAAAGCTAAATACGGTCATGGACGTATTTTGGGCCCAGAGCGTCCATTGATTGAGCGAATTCGCAATCAATTCGTGATGGAAATTCTCATCAAATTAGAGAAAGGAGTATCCTTAGCCCAATTTAAAGTGGACCTACGTTTGTTACTGGATGAATTACCTGGTAAACCTGTTTTCAAGGGCGTACAAGTGATTCCGGACGTGGATTGCCTTTAGTATTTAATTACGACTTCGTTAAAAGGCAAACGGAAACGTTCTCCCCAAATCCCTTCTTGCGTTCCTTTTCCTACGGAAATAATCATGTTGATTTCTGCTCCTGAAGGCAAATTCAAAGCTTTTTTCACTCGAATTGCATCGAATCCTTCCATCGGACAGCTGTCAAATCCTTCCGAAGCAATGGAAAGCATGAACGTTTGTGCAGCTAATGCACAGGATTTGTGAACCATGACACGTTGGTCTGCTTTACCGCCAAATCGCATGAATGGTTTACGAAGCCCCATGAAAAAACACATGGATTTACGAATGAGCGTGAATATTCCGAAGATATCTTGACGGTATAGTAAGGGCATCAATTGGCCATAATATTGCATCCCTCTTTTTTCTCTTTTACCTGCTTCCTTGCCCTTAAGTGCATTTTTTATTTGATCAAGATTCCACTGGGCGTGTTGTTTCCAATGATCTTGACGGGTAACAAAAACGACTAAATGGGCCGGGTTTTTAGCTGCCGATTGACCTAAACATAAGGCATGGAATTCAGCCTTTTTTTCGGGACTTTGAATCCAATGAAATTCCCACAATTGCATATTGCTACTGTTAGGAGATAAAATGGCACGTGCTAAGCTTCGTTCAATGACCGCATCGTCTACTGAGATATTTTCGTCGAATAGACGGTTAGATCTTCTTTGATGGATGATTTGTTCGAACTGATCAGCTAGCATATGGATTTATTTTTTTCAAATATAAGGGAAATCCCAAGGAGTTTAAATAAAAAAAAGTCAGGACCAAAGTCCTGACTTTTTAATAAAACAAAAATTCTAATTAATAACCTGGGTTCTGTTTCAAGGTAGCAGCACCCGCTTTTTGAGAGTTTAGTATCTCGTCATTTGGCAAAGGGAAATATTCGTTTTTACCTTTTGTGTAGGCTTTCCCTGCTAAATACCCGCGCTTGTTATACGTTCTGCCCGCTAAGTCTGTACCGTTTACGGATTCTTCTTTTAAGTATTTGTTGATGTAGGGTTCAGCAATACCCCAACGAACTAAATCGAAGAAACGGTGACCTTCCATAGCAAATTCCAAGCGGCTTTCCATACGAACGGCATTTCGAGCGTATTCTTTACCTTTTGTAGCAAAAGTACCTGCTGGGTAAGGATTGACAACATAATTTACAGTCGCATCTTGCACAGAACCTGTTTTTGCGCGATTACGAATTAAGTTGACATATTTCTCAGCCTCTGTGAAATTTTCTAATTCAACTTCACATTCAGCTAGCCAAAGAATAACGGATGACATTTTCAATAAACGGTAGTTATTATTCACATTTCGCTTACTTGTTGAGTGCGTCGAACTACCTTCGTCAGCTAGGTAATACATCCATTTCTTGCCGATGTAAGGGCCAGAATATGTTTGATTACGAATCCAGTTAAATCCTGGCATTTGACCCCAATCCAAGAAATTGACTCCACGACGACCTACTGTCCAGTCTAAACGAGGATCAACGGGTACATCTTTCTTTAAATTGAATGTTTGATCTGATTTTAAACCTTGATCATTAGGAACGTCAACTGCGTTATAGGTATCTGCCGTTCCATCTGCTTTCGCACCGATCATCGGCAAACCGTCTGCATCTGTTTTAAATGCATTAACTAGGTTTTGAGAGGGAAGGTAGAAACCGCAACATCCACGACCTGGTGAGTTCGCTGAATAGGGCCAGTTCAAGTTATCTCCAGCATTACCATTGTTACCTGTGGAACCATCGTTAACAGAGAATTCTACTTCGAAGATAGATTCTGCATTGTTGTTCGTGATGTTGCGGTAGTTATCATGGTAGTTTGCCATGAGTTTTTTCCCAGAATTAGTATAAACATCTAACAATAAATCTTTAGCAGCTTGCCATTTACCTTGAAAAATATAGGCTTTTGCTAAATAGGTTTTTGCAGCCCATTTCGTAGCACGTCCTTTTTGACCTTGTGTCGCTGGTAGATTATCTGCCGCAAATTTGAAGTCGGCTTCTATGTTCGACCAAATGTCTTTATCATTTGGAACCTTCGTAGAATTTGGGTCATCGCGCTTGTAAACAGTCTCATCGATGTATGGAATTTTATTCCACATCTTTTTACCTTCGAAATGATAGTGTCCGCGTAAAAAACGAGCTTCAGCCACAACTTGTGTACGCTCTGCTTCTGTCATGTCCTTTACATCCGTACTTTTGGCAAGTAGAATAGCTTCGTTAGCACGAGCTACCCCATCATAGGTATGTTGCCATTTACCTAAAAAGTAGGTATTGTCCGATAGCCATAAATATTGCTCGATATACTCTTGCTCTGGCTGATCACCAATATCCGTCCCTTTCACGGCATCACCTGAGGTGATACCCCCAAACACGTAATTTGAAATCGTAGACTGGCGTCCCGTATTTCCAGCTCCTACTCCGTCTAAAAGAGAATAAGCTCCAATTAATAAGGCATTTACCCCATTCTTATTACTTAGTGAAGTCAACGAAGCGGCCCCTTGAGGTTCGATGTTGAAGAAACTATCTGAACAAGAAAAGTTGACACCTACTGTCGCGACTAATGATGCGATAATGATTAACTTTTTCATTTTATATCTGATTTATTTTCAAATGATATACCTATTTAGAATCCTACTCTTAAACCAACATTGTATGATTTAGCTACAGGGAATGCACCTTCATCAATACCCATGTGTGTATCTTGATTATCATTACCTGAAGTTCTCAAGTTGACATCGGGATCCAAACCTTTGTATTTTGTAAATGTGAATAAGTTTTGACCTTGTACATATACTTGAACAGAGTTCAACTTAACAATCTTCAAGAAACTAGCAGGTACATTATAGCTCAACTGGATATTCTTAATGCGCAAGTATGAGCCATCTTCTACGAAATAGGTAGAAATTTGCTGACTTGTACCATCTTGAGAATTTAAGCGCGGTAATAAAGCATTATCACCTTGTTTCTTCCATGAGTTGTATAACATGTCTTTTGAACGGTTACCTTGGAATGTATTAAAGTCAGTCCAATATTTTTGGTAGTTGAACAATTCATTTCCTTGAACACCTTGTGCAAATACGGTTAAATCCCAGTTCTTGTACCCAAGATTTAAATTTACTCCATAGGTAAAGTCAGGGTGTGGATTTCCGATAATTGTTTTATCAGCAGCTGTAATTACACCATCGCCGTTTACATCTCTGAATTTGAAAACACCCGCCCGTGTGTATGTGCCGAATTTTGGTGCTGCAGCAGCTTCTGCATCATCCTTGATAACTCCATCGATGATGTAACCGAAGAAGCTAGCGATAGGTAATCCAGCTCTCGTGACAGAAATGGCAGGTAGACGTGTGGAGAACCCAAATACTGACGCCTTTGGATCATCGTTTAATTTCACGACATTGTTCTTGTATTGTGAGATTTGACCCGTGATGCTGTACCGGAAATCACCGATTCGATCGCGGTAAGTTACATTTAAGTCTACCCCTGTATTGTTTACTTCACCAATGTTCACATAAGGAATTGATGCAGAACCAGCAGTTTTAGGTATAGGTACTTGCGTTAACATATCGGATGTTGTACGTGTATACCAATCCAAATTAACATCTAACTTGTTGTTCCAAAAACTAGCATCTACACCAATGTTTGTTGATGTATTTGTTTCCCAGCGACCACCCGTGTTACCGAATTGTGAGATGTCAAAACCTGTCGCAATGGAGTTTCCTGAACCCGAAATATCGTAGGCATTATTATTGGGATCTGGTACAAATAACGTATAGGCGTTATAAACGTTTGGTATCAATTGATTACCTGTTTTACCCCAACCGCCACGAACTTTAAATTCGTTGATGAATGTCAAATCCTTCATGAATGCTAATTCTGTTAAACGAGCACCTAATGAAAATGCAGGGAAAATACCATATCGGTAATTTGATGCGAAACGTGAGGAACCATCACGACGTAAAGTAAAGTCAGCTAACAATAATTCTTTGTAAGAATAGTTTACTTTTCCGAATTGCGAGAACAATGCGGTGATTGTTGCACCAGCTCCAGCATTTGATAATCCAGCTGCTGAACCGTTATTCAAATATCGATATGATAAATCATCGAATGCAAAATTTGAACGTGCAGCATTAAATCCAAACGCATAGGTAGAAACGGCTTCTGTACCCACTAAAACATTAACCGTATGATCACCTAACGTTTTATTGTAGTTCAAGGTATTATACCATGTTACTGCACGGTCATAACTATTTGAAACCGTTAAGCTGTTTGCATTACGAGCCTCAGCTGCTTCAATGTCACGGTTTAAATATGCCGACTGGTTAAAGTTATTGTATTCAAAACCAAGACTTGTACGCGCCTTTAAATCTTTGATGATTTCTAATTCAGTAAATACATTACCAAAGATATGTGTTGCTTTAATGGGATTATCGCGTTCTCTCCATTGTCTAGCCAATGGGTTAGGTGCGTTACCTAGGTTGGAACCACGTGAACCTGCAAAACCATTCAAATTGGAAGAGTTCGTTCCTCCTAAAGCGGTCGGCCCCCCTGTAATATCAAATACCGGAATGATTGGTTGAATACGAATGGCAAACGAAATAGGGTTAGACTCATTATTATTACCTGAAGGAACACCTGTACGTTCATCATAGGAAACTGTAAAGTTTTCACCAAAGGTCAATTTGCCTTTTTTAAATTCAGTATTCGCGCGAACTGAATAACGCTTGTATCCTGTATATTTCAAAATACCTTCTTGGTCAAAATAACTAGCTGAAATCGCATATTTGCCATTTTTAGATCCGCCTGTTGCCCCTAATTGATAATTAGAGATTTTAGCAGGTCCAAAAATTACATTCTGCCAATCAGTACCCTCTTTGTTGGCCTTTGTAATATTGAAAGCCGTTTTTCCTAAGTTAGGGTCTGTGATATCATTTGTATAGGTGTAGTTGGCTGGTAGTGCACCATATACGTTTGGATAAATATAATCCGCTATAGTTTGTGTTCCATCCGCGCCAAAACGGTATTGTGCTGAAGGAGATGTTCCTGCTGGTTTTCCCGCACCGATTTCTGATTCGTAGTAATACTGGCCCAATTCTTTTGTGTTCAACAAATCTAAAGTCTTACCAACTGTTTGAGTACCCGTATACATGTCGAAGTTGATTTTAGGCTCTCCTTCGCCACCTCGTTTTGTTGTGATGATCACAACCCCATTGGCAGCACGCGCACCGTAAATAGATGCGGCTGAGGCATCTTTCAAAACCTGCATCGACTCAATATCTGCTGGGTTGATTTGGTTTAAGGTACCTTGGGTCGGTACACCATCAATAACATACAGCGGGGAGTTGTTGTTGATCGATCCAAAACCACGGATACGAACCATTGTTCCTCCACCAGGCGAGTTGTCATTTCCAACAGTCACACCTGACGCGCGTCCTTGTAGCATTTGGGTTAAACTCGCTGAAGGTACCGCAGTTAATTCTTTGGCGCCCACGACCGTTACTGCTCCCGTAATATCTTTTTTACGTTGGGATGAGTAACCTGTTACAACGACCTCGTTCAACTGACTTACATCTTCGTCTAAGCTAACCGTAATACTCGAGCGATTACCTACAGCCACGTTTTTAGTCACGTAACCCACGGATGAAATTACTAATTCTGCGTTTCCGCTTTTTACATTAATGGAGAAAGCTCCATTTCCATCTGTTGTCGTACCCGTTGTGGTACCCTTAATTGCAACAGAAACACCAGGTATCCCTCCGCCCTTGGCGTCTTGGATGCTACCTGTCACTTTTCGGTCTTGACCAAAAGCCACCCATGAGAGGGTTAACATAAAGGCCATCAGAAAGACCACTCTGCTTACGTAGAAATTGTTTTTCATAAAATATAAGGTTTGAGTGATAGTGGACAAATTTAAATTTGCCAACTTATTTCTGCCAATATATAAAACAAACTAATCAGTGCTACACTGTTTTGTGAATATTTTAAGAAATAATATAAAAATTATCAAATGGTCATAATTTCTTAACGATGAGCTAATTAGGTCTTACAACATAGGTAAATATCTAAGCATTGCGTACCTTTGTCTTTTGCATTTATTTTAAAATATAGGATATGTTAAACTTGGTTTTATTTGGCCCTCCAGGTGCCGGCAAAGGAACTCAATCCGCAAAATTGATTGAGCAATATGGATTAATTCACTTGTCAACGGGTGATTTATTACGTGCAGAAATTTCAGCGGGAACAAGCTTAGGTTTGGAAGCGAAGAAATTGATGGATCAAGGAATTTTAGTTCCTGATGCTGTTGTCATTGGAATGATTGACAATAAGTTGAATGAAAATAAATCAGCTGCAGGATTTATTTTTGATGGTTTTCCTCGAACAGTTGCTCAAGCGGCGGCTTTAGATACCTTATTAGCTGAACATGGTGTCAGTATCCAACAAATGATTGCTTTGGAAGTAGAAGAAGAAGAGTTAACGCAGCGTCTTCTTTCGAGAGGTAAAACATCGGGTCGCCCAGATGATCAAAATGAAGACTTAATTCGTAAGCGTGTACAAGAATATACAGAAAAAACTGCTCCTGTTGCTGATTTCTATGCACAACAAGCGAAGTTTACAGGAATCAATGGCGTAGGGGATATCAATGCGATTTATGGACAAATTGTTTCGATTATCGAGAAGAACTAAGAGTTAAGAACTAAGAGCTAAGAAATAAGAGTTTCCATTAGGACTTTAGCCTTTTTACATTTAAAAACAGACTAGCGACTAGTGACTAGCGACTAACTACATTATGACATCAAATTTCATCGATTACGTTAAAATTAACTTGCGTTCAGGACGTGGAGGAAGTGGCTCTTCTCACTTTAGAAGAGAAAAACACGTTCCCAAAGGCGGTCCGGATGGCGGTGATGGCGGTCGGGGAGGACATGTCTATATCGTTGGAAATAGTCAACATTGGACCTTGCTTCACTTGAAATTTCAGAAACACATCATTGCGGATAACGGAAAAGGTGGCGAAGGCGGTCGACGTTCTGGAATGGAAGGGGAGGATGTTTTCATTGAAGTCCCTTTGGGAACTATCGTGAAAGATGCCGAAACCAACGAGTTTCTAGCCGAAGTGACCGAAGAGGGGCAGAAAGTATTATTACTTCCAGGTGGTCGTGGGGGGTTAGGTAACACGCACTTTAAGTCATCCACAAATCAATCACCTCGTCATGCCCAGCCGGGTGAAGCGGGTTTAGAACGCTGGGTGGTCATGGAATTGAAAGTTCTCGCAGATGTAGGTTTGGTTGGCTTTCCCAATGCAGGAAAATCTACCTTGCTTTCAGTGCTTTCCGCAGCCAAACCTGAAATTGCCGACTATCCGTTTACAACCTTGGTTCCTAACCTAGGCGTTGTTGCTTACCGGGATTATAAATCATTTGTAGTTGCTGATATCCCCGGAATTATCGAAGGGGCTGCTGAAGGAAAAGGGCTTGGTTTGCGCTTTTTGCGCCATATCGAGCGTAATTCTATTCTCTGCTTTTTGATACCTTCGGATGCCGAAAATTGGGGAGATGAATATCAAATCTTGGTTGGCGAACTTGAGAAATACAATCCTGAATTATTGCATAAACGTCGCGTTCTCGTTGTTTCAAAAATGGATTTATCTATCCCTGAAATGGAAGAGGAAATGCGGGAAAGCCTTCCGAAAGATCTTCCTTTGGTCTTCATTTCGTCTGTAACGAATACGGGTATTCAGGAATTGAAAGACATACTTTGGGAAACATTGCAGGAAGAAAATAAAGAGGTAGCCAAACAAGTGGAAAGCTCAATTGAAATTCTTCCTCCAGCGCAAATAGTTACTGAATCTCAAGATGAGTTAGAATAAATATTTTGTTCGTCGAACAAAAAAGGTCGCCCGAATGGACGACCTTTTTTTATGCTATCTGTGTTGCCATCAAGGCAATCCCCTCGTTGAAGGTTCTGGGCTTATATCCCAACATTGTTTTAGCTTTTGTCAGAATAAAACCAGTTCTTGGAGGCCGCCTCGCTGGTTGTGAAAAGGTAGAGGAGTCAGCTGGCTTGATTAATTCTTTGGGTAGATGGTAAAATTCTGCCGTTTTAATGGCCATTTCATAAGGCGTTAATAATTCCTCCCCCGAGATGTTGAATATTCCTTCCGCTTCTTTTTGTGCAATTAGCCAGCAGCCTATAGCGAGATCTTCTGCGAGGGTTGGAGTTCTGAATTGGTCCGTAACAACATTGATTTGTTTGCCTTCTTCCAGAGACTTTTTTACCCATAAGATAATATTCGTCCGACTCATGTCGGGTACAATGCCAAATACCAATACGGTGCGGGCAATTGCCCAGCGAATTGAGGAGGCTTGTATAATTTGTTCAGCCTTTAATTTACTTTCGCCATATACGGAGATAGGATTTGGTATAGCATCTTCATCATAAGGTCCCGCCTCGCCATCAAAAATAAAATCGGTGGATAAATGACAAAGGAAGCTTTGGTGCTTCGCACATGCTGCCACGATGTATTCGACAGCCTTGACATTTAAGGCATCACATCCGTTTAAATCACTTTCACAGGTGTCGACATTCGTCATTGCTGCCGTATGAATAACTATTTGAGGTTCATACTGAGCAAATACAGCTTCTACGGCTGCGGCGTCCGTTATATCAAGTGTTTGATAGGTGTAACCTGTTTGATTAGGTAGACGGTTTTCGCCACGCGCTGTCGCAATCAAATTAACACTGGCTTCTTTGCTGAGTAGGTCGACTAATTTTTGTCCCAATAGGCCATTCGATCCTGTGATGAGAATGGTTTTTTTCATGATGCTAATTGTTTCCTAATTTCTTGTAATAAGGTTTGCGCACCTTGTGCAATTAAATCTTGCGCCACTGCCTTACCCAAGGTTTCTGGGTCCGTTCCGATGGCTGAAGCTTTGAGCTCAACCTCTCCTCTAAGGCCAAGTACGCCAGCTTGTAAATATAATCCACCAGTATGTTGCGTTGCATGGCCAAATACAGGTACGCTGCATCCACCGTCCAATTGAGCTAATAAATATCGTTCAGCTAGTAAACAAGCCTCCGTTGGTTCATCATTGCAAAGTTGACGAATCGCAGATGCTAATGCTGGATTCAGTTGACTTGAGCTTTGAATCGCTACGGAACCTTGGCCCACCGCCGGAGTAAATGTATCGATCGGCAAATGTTCAACGATGTAGGATTCCATGCCCATACGATGTACGCCTGCATAGGCCAATATCATGGCTTCACAGGTACCGCTTTTTAATTTTTCTAACCTTGTCTGAAGATTCCCACGCATCTCAACCAAGGTATGCTGTGGATATTCTTTGGCCAACATGGCGCGTCGTCTTGTACTTGAAGTTCCTACTTGGGAACCGTTTGTTGCGGCTAAACGAAAATCTGGATTTAAACTTAAAACTACATCATGCGCAGCTTCTCGCTTTGTGAAGGCTAGTAAAGGTAAATCTGCCGCCAATGTTGATGGTAGGTCTTTGGCTGAATGTTGGGCGATATCAATCTCGCCATTTCGAAGCATCGTCTCCAATTCTTCCGTAAAAACCCCTTTCGCTCCAATTTTAGATAGGGAACGATCCAGGATTTTATCTCCGATCGTCACGATGTCGATGATTTCTATGGAATATCCTGCGGCCTCCAACAAGCTCGCAATATGCCGTGCTTGCCAAATGGCCAATGCAGAATTACGCGTCCCGATTCGAATGGTTTTATTTATTTGCATTTGCAATTCGAATTATTTGTAAGGATAAATCCAGGTGAATCATTTTAGCACGCCCATTTCTTTCTAATTGATAGTGCGCGGTGGACACTTTTTCGCTAATTTTTTCAATGGATTGGCGATTCAAGGTTTTGGAAAAATTCGAAATAAAAGCTTTCTCTTTTTCCAAGGCTTTGATCAGTGTTGGGGCATCTGAAATTTGATACAAACACTGTCTGAAAATATGCAATGCGTATTCTAATAAGCTTTTTTGATCTTCTTTGGCTAGGCCATCAAATTGGTCGGCAAGGCCAACGAGCTTGCTTAAATTCTTCTGATATACGGCACGCATCCAGTCGGCAAACCAGGTAGAAGTGCTCAGGTTTTCCGACTTAGCTTTTTCGAGTGCCCAGGCAATATTTCCTTCGCAACTGATGGCTAAATTTTGAGCATTTTCAAGGTTTGTGCCTGTTTCTTTTACAAGAAAATCGGCCAGAGAAGCCTCGTCCACTGCTTGGATTGCAATGCGTTGAGTTCTTGACAAGATGGTGGTCAAAAGCTTTTGAGCATCCGCACAAACAAGCAAAAATAAGGTGTCACTTGGGGGTTCTTCTAGTGTTTTGAGAAGTGCATTTCCGGAAGATAGATTCAATGATTCTGGGTTCCAAATTATAACCACCTTAAAAGGGGCCTCAAATGGTTTGAGGCTAATTTTTCCAAGTAATTTTCGGGTCTCTTCAACGGGAATGTTTCCTTGTTTATTTCCTTCCGCACCCATCGTTGCAAGCCAATCGGGTAGAACTCTGAAGAGTC
>JBEEOB010000101.1:0-14701 GCA_041191865.1 Bacteroidota bacterium | reverse complement strand
AATTGACTAAATTTGAACGAGCAGAAAGCCCGCTCAAAGATAAGAAATAAAAATTCTGAATTATGAATTTAGCCGCCCTTCGTGAGAATTATCAAAAAGGTGAACTTTTGGAAACAACGGTGCACCACGACCCCATCGAACAATTTAAGATTTGGTTTCAGGAGGCTTCAAATGCCAAAGTTCCAGAACCGAATGCGATGTTCTTAAGCACCGTGGGACATGACAATAAACCGGCAGGACGCATTGTCTTATTAAAGCATGTGGATGAGGCTTTCTCTTTTTTCACCAACTACCATTCCCGCAAAGGCGCGGAATTAGCGCATCATGCGCAAGCATCACTTACATTCTTTTGGGGTGAATTAGAACGCCAAGTTCGCATTGAGGGCCATGTGCATAAGATGTCGGAGGTCCTTTCCACCGAATATTTCCATCAACGCCCTCGCGAATCCCAATTAGGTGCTTGGGTCTCCGACCAAAGTTCCCGCGTGGAGTCCCGTGAATTTTTGGAACAACGTTATGCGGAATTAGCCAAAGAGTACGAAGGAAAAGAAATCCCGAAACCTGCCCACTGGGGAGGCTATGAATTGATTCCTGATTATTTCGAATTTTGGCAAGGCAGACCTTCAAGACTACACGATCGAATTGTGTATGAGAAAAATGGACAAACTTGGGAGAGATATCGCATTGCACCTTAATTAGTTAAGAGGTAAGAGCTAAGAGGTAAGAGTTGGACCTCGATACCTTTGGCAAACCTTCCAGGATTGCCAAAGTTTGAGACGCATGTAATGCGGCGATTATCCTTAGACGTTAGACGCTGGACATTAGCGTCTTTGGCAAACCTTCCAGGATTGCCAAAGTTTGAGACGCATGAAATGTGGCGATTAGTATTAGACTTTGGACATTAGACGTTAGACATTAGCGTCTTTGGCAAACCTTCCAGGATTGCCAAAGTTTGAGACGCATGTAATGCGGCGATTATCCTTAGATGTTAGACGCTGGACATTAGCGTCTTTGGCAAACCTTCCAGGATTGCCAAAGTTTGAGACGCATGTAATGCGGCGATTATCCTTAGACATTAGACGTTAGACATTAGCGTCTTTGGCAAACCTTCCTGGATTGCCAAAGTTTGAGACGCATGTAATGCGGCGATTATCCTTAGACGTTAGACGCTGGACGTTGGCATCTTTGAATTTGAACTACTGACGACTAGCGACTAGTGACTAGCGACTGTTTGCCACCCCCTTCGAACTCAGGACTATTTCCCTCCGGACTGACGACTTGTGACTAGCGACTAATTACCTTCATCTCTTAACTCTTAACTCTCAACTCTTAACTCTTAGTTCTTAACTCCCCCTAGTCCTCCCTCCTCGGATCCACTCGCCAGCCGAGCTTCCTCAACTGTTGCACCCGCAAACTGCGATGCCCAAATTCCTCCATCACCACGCCCTGCATCCAATATACGCCATTGCCCCGAAACGAATACTTCTTCAGATCGGCTGGAAAGTGTACCGTATCAAAAAACTCCCCGCGTACATCCACAAAATACCCAAAATACATCCGGTCGCCCAACTTCGTTCGCGTTGGCTTCAACGTCACCAAATAGCCCAATATATCCCCGCGATCATACGCAAAATCCGCATTCAACAAGGTCTGCGGCAAATCGGAAACCAAATCATACGGCGAACAGAGTGGAAAGCCTAAAATCTCCCACTGATCAAAGGCATCCTCCGCCGGGTCATGCAACAAATCAGGCAATACGCCCAAATCCGACACCTCATCCCCAAACATTTCCATCGCCACCACCGGCGCGGCCTTCCCCTGAAAACGTGCATGCGCCTCCCACAACAAAGGCTTCTTCTCCACACCTAAATGTCGGAATGCCCCCACCCGAATCAACAACACCGCCTGCTCCAAGCCCAACGAAACCCGATGCACAAAATCCTCCCAAGATCGAAACGGCCCACCTTGCCTCCGTGCCTCCAATAAATCCTGAATCACCCGCTTCTCCAATCCCTTCACATGCACCCAACCCAACCAAACCACGGATCCGTGAATCGAAGTCAAATAATCACTCATATTAATTTCCGGCGCCTCCACCTGCGCCCCACAGCGCCGCGCCTCATGCACATAAAACTCCGTCCGGTAAAAGCCCCCAAAATTATTAATCACCGCCACCATAAACTCCAGCGGATAATAGGTCTTCAAATACAAACTTTGGTAACTCTCCACCGCAAACGACGCCGAATGCGCCTTCGAAAACGAATAACCAGAAAAACTCTCCATCTGCCGCCAAACCTCCCGAGCCACCGATTCCGCGTAACCCTTCGCCGCACAATTCACAAAAAACGCCTCTCGAATACGCTCAAATTCAGCACGAGAACGATGCTTACCCGACATCCCCCGCCGTAACACATCCGCCTCCGCTAAACTCAAACCCGCAAAATAATGCGCCACCTTAATCACATCCTCCTGATACACCATCACCCCGTAAGTCTCCTTCATCAACTCCCCCATCAAGGGATGCACGGGCTCATACGAATCCGGCGCATGATACCGCTCAATATAAGCCTTCATCATTCCTGACGACGCCACGCCCGGTCGGATGATCGACGAAGCTGCCACCAAGGTTAAATAATCCTCGCAGTCCAACTTCTTCAATAATTGCCGCATCGCCGGTGATTCTATGTAAAAACAGCCCATCGTCTCATGCCGCATCAACTGCCCACGAACCTCCTCATCCTGCATGAAATCCTGCACCCGATGAATGTCCACATCCACCCCCCGATTCTTACGAATGATATCTACCGACTCCTTGATATGCCCCAAACCCCGCTGCGACAAAATATCAAACTTCGCGAAACCAATCTCCTCCGCCACATACATATCAAACTGACAGATCGGAAAACCCTTGGGCATCGGTTCTAAAGCCGTATATGCAAACAGCGGTTCTTCTGAAATCAAAATACCTCCCGCATGAATACTCAGGTAATTCGGGAAGTCCAATAACAAATTCCCGTACTTCACAATCAAGCTTTGAATCTCCGAACTCACCTCCCGCATCGCGGTGGCCGGATCGAGCCAGGCGTCTATCTCGGCTTTGGGAAGACCAAACACCTTCGCTAATTCCCGGTAAATCGACTTATCCCGAAACGTCACATAGGTAGCGAGCAGACACACATGCTTCGCGCCGTAACGCTTAAAAATATAATCGATGATGTCATTGCGCTCATCCCAGGAAAAATCAATATCAAAATCCGGCGGACTCGTCCGATGCGGATTAATGAATCGCTCAAAATACAAATCCAAGGCCACCGGATCCACATCCGTAATCCCCAAACAATAGGCCACAATCGAATTCGCCCCCGAACCTCGCCCCACATGAAAATACCCCCGCGAACGCGCATAACGTATAATATCCCACGTAATCAGAAAATAGGCATCAAAATGCAATTCATGAATCACCTTCAATTCCTTCTCTACCCGCGCCTTCGCCTCCCGGTCCGAACGGGGATAGCGATAACGCAAACCTTCATAAGCTAGTTTAGTCAATAAGGCCAAATCATCCTCCCGACTGGAGCCATACAGGCGTCGGTTCTTCGGCATTTTAAAATCAAAACTAAAGGTGCAGTCGGCCAGCAACTGCTCCGAAGCTTCAAGCAATCCCGGATAATCCCGACAAATCTCCCGCAATTCTGCTGGCGTGTACATCCGTTCATCCTGCTGCGCCTGCGCCTTCGGAGAAAGCTTACTCAATAAGACATTTTGGTCAATTGCCCGCAACAAGCGATGCATCGAAAAACCCTGCTTATTTAAGAAAGTGACCGGTTGGCACCACACCATCCCACTCAAATCCTTCACATTCCACAAGGCCTTCAAATCCGTCCCACGAACACCCCAGCGTTCATTTTTGCCGAGGGTTTGTAGGCTCCTCCGCCGACTAAACGGAAAAATCGTCCACACATCCTCCCATTCCGGGGGGCGCTCGGGCCAATCCCCGCCAGCCAATAAAACCTGAGAAGCAAAGGCATTAATCTGCGCCAAACCTGCCGGATTCCGCGCCAAACACACATAACCTTTGGTAAATTCCATCCCCACCACCGGCTTAATCCCCGCTTCCGTACAGGCCTGAACAAAATCGAAAACCCCGGAAGCGCGGTGAATATCCGTTAAGGCCAACACCTGAATTCCACGCGCAACGGCTGCTTCCACCAGCTGCTCGGGCGAAAGCGTTCCATAACGGAGGCTATAAAAGGAGTGACAATTCAGGTACATGGGCTATTCCGACTTAGGGCCTAAGGCATTTCGACGCTCTCCGCGTTCCATTAATCCACTCGCACGCAACACAGAAAAATCTCCGTAACGATTTCGAAGATTATCCATCGCGCCATACAAAGGCACCAGACGCGCCCCGTCATCAAACAAACTCAGTTGTTCTTGGCCTTGCAATAATTTGGAAAAGCGGACCCCAATTAAACGAATCAATAATCGACGATCATACAATTTCTCAAACAACTCATGTACCGCTGGAATCAAGCGATGATCACTCGCAGAAGCCGGAATGCTGATTTGTCGGGTATGCGTATCAAAATTCGAATAACGTAATTTGACCGTGATGCACGAGGTACATTGACCGAGCTTGCGTAGGTCGTAGGCCAATTGCTCCGTCAGCGAGCCCAAGATTCGCCGCAATAAAGTCACATCCGTCGTGTCTTGCTCAAAAGTAATCTCCTTCGAGAGAGATTTTTGTTCAGAATAAGGCACGACAGGACGCAAATCGATGCCATTGGCGCGCTCCCACAACATGACACCCGATTTACCAAAAGTCCGTTCCAAGACCTTCAGCGGCATTTGGCTGAGGGTGCCCACATGCACGATACCCATATTTCGGAGGGTCTGGGCCGTTACGGCTCCAATCATCGGAATCTTCCCAACCGTCATGGGTGCTAAAAATGATTTCTCCTCTCCCGGCAATACCTGAAATTGGCCCGCCGGTTTGACGTGATTGGTGGCAACTTTAGAAACCGTTTTATTAACGGATAGGCCAAAGGAAATCTGCAAACCGGTTTCCTTGTGAATCTTTTGACGTAAATCTGTCGCAAATTGGTACGAACCAAAAAACCGCTCCATCCCCGTCATATCCAAATAAAATTCATCAATCGACGCCTTCTCCACCACGGGTGCTCGTTCCATAATCATCCGCGTCACCCAATCCGAATGCTGCGCATAGGCCTCAAAATCCCCACGCAACACAATCGCATCCGGACATAACTTCAAGGCCATCCGCATCGGCATCGCCGAACGCACCCCAAAAGCCCGCGTCTCATAACTGCAAGCGGCTACCACGCCACGGTCCGACAAGCCTCCTACAATCACGGGTTTGCCCAGGAGACGCGGATCTCGAAGTCGCTCGACCGAGACAAAGAAAGAATCTAAGTCCATGTGCACAATGGCGCGCTCTTGCATAAATTTGGTAGCTATTTGTGTATTTCGAATACCTTTCGTAACTTCGATGAGTATACGATTAAATATTGGATACGAATTTTATTCATTTTAATTAAATAAGCAAATCGCATGAGCACTTTTTTTAGTCAGAATTTACGTTTTTTACGCAGCAAAATGTCCGAGAAAACATCGCAAGAAAAACTGGCTGAATTAATCAAAATCAAAAAGCCCACGTTGGGCTCTTACGAATCCGGCAGAGCAGAACCTAAATATGCCGATCTCATCGATATAGCTGAATTTTTCAAGGTTGAAGTAGACGAATTACTCAAGGAAGATCTTTCCAAAAGACTTCCAGGAATGGCCAACAAGCCTAAGCTACGTATTTTAGCTACCACGGTAGATTCCAATAATGAAGAGAATATCGAGATGGTCCCGGTCAAAGCCTTGGCAGGATACACCGCTTCCTACGACGACGTAGAATTCATCCAAGAGCTACCGACCTTCCAAGTACCCTTCTTACCGCGCGATAAAAAATACCGTGTATTTCCCATCAAAGGGGAATCGATGTTGCCCTTGCAACCTGGCTCACTCGTATTTGCTGAATACGTAGAAGATTGGACCGCCATCAAAGACGGAACCATCTGCATCGTTGTGACGCGCGAAGACGGCGTGGTATTGAAACAAGTCATTAATCACTTGGCCGACCGCAAAGTATTGATCCTGAATTCGACCAACAAAACCTACGATCCTTATCCGATCCTCGGCTCTGAAATCCAAGAAATCTGGAAATTTGCAGGGTATTTTCACAGCGATTTTCCGAATGCGGAGTAGACAGTCGCTAGTCAACAGTCGCTAGTCCGAAGGGAATTAGTCCGAAGGGAAGACTTGAATCATTACACCTTCGGACTAAGGCCTCCAAAACTCTTAATTCTTAGCTCTTAACTCTTAATTCTTAGCTCTATTCCATGCTTTCAAAAATAGCTTCCGCCCTCGGCATCCAAGAAAATCAAGTACGCAAAACCATCGAACTACTCGATGAAGGCGCGACAATCCCCTTTATTTCTCGCTATCGAAAAGAAGCGACGGGAAGCCTAGACGAAGTACAAGTTGCTCAAATACGCGACTTACGTGACCAATTTGTCGAATTAGAAAAACGCAGAGAGGCTATTCTAAAATCACTCAAAGAATTAGATAAACTAAGTCCCGAACTCGAAAAAGCTGTCCGTGGAGCCGAAACCCTCGCCAAACTCGAAGACATCTACCTTCCCTACAAACCCAAGCGCAAAACACGCGCCATGGCTGCACGGGAAAAAGGACTACAGGCTCTGGCAGACAAACTATTCGAACAACGCATGCTCGACCCCGAAGTTTTGGCAGCCGAGTTCTTAGATGACACCGAAGAAGCACTTGCCGGTGCACGCGATATCTTAGCAGAAGAAATGATGGAAACAGCCGAAGCACGCGAGGAAGCTCGCCAGCTGTTTTCTCGTAAAACCACCGTCAAATCTACCGTCGCCAAAGGCAAACAAGAAGCCGGAATTAAATACAAAGATTACTTCGATTGGTCGGAATCTTTGGCACAAGCTCCTTCCCATCGAATCCTAGCCTTATTTAGAGGTGAAAACGAAGGAATATTGAACCTGAATCTGGCAGGCCCCGACCAGGATGTACTCGATAAATTAGACCGTCGATTCATTAAGGGGAACAATGCATGTGCCCGACAAGTAACACAGGCAATCCAAGATGGCTACAAACGCCTACTTATGCCGGCGATGGAAAATGAAATGCGCGCAGAGGCAAAGAAACGTGCCGACGAGGAAGCCATTCGTGTCTTCGCAGAAAACATTCGCCAATTACTTTTGGCAGCTCCTCTAGGTCAAAAACGTGTACTTGCACTCGACCCAGGATTCCGTACCGGCTGTAAAGTGGTATGCTTGGACGAACAAGGCACCCTTCTAGACAACACAGCAGTATTCCCTCATACAGGTCCTGGACAAGCACAAGAAGCGGCGCATACCATCAGCGCTTGGGTGAAGAAACACAAAGTTCAAGCCATCGCGATTGGCAACGGAACGGCGGGTCGTGAAACGGAATCCTTTGTCCGAAATTTGAAACTTGAGGGTGTAACCATCATCATGGTCAATGAAAGTGGTGCTTCCATCTATTCCGCCTCAGAAGCTGCCCGAGACGAATTCCCCGATAAAGACATTACCGTTCGTGGTGCTGTATCGATTGGTCGCCGATTAATGGACCCATTAGCTGAATTAGTCAAAATTGACCCCAAGTCGATTGGCGTAGGACAATATCAACATGATGTAGACCAAAAGAAATTACAAGCTTCTTTGGACGATACAGTTATTTCATGCGTAAACTCCGTAGGCGTTGAACTGAATACCGCTTCTAAGCAAATCTTATCTTATGTTTCCGGTCTTGGACCCCAATTAGCTCAAAACATTATCGACTACCGCACGAAAAACGGGCCGTTCATTAAACGATCCGATTTGAAAAAAGTAGCCCGACTCGGCGAAAAAGCCTACGAACAAGCCGCAGCTTTCTTACGCATTCGCCATGCCAAAAATCCATTAGATGCCAGTGCCGTTCATCCAGAGCGCTATGACATTGTGGAAAAAATGGCGAAAGATTTGAATTGTAAGGTAGCCGACTTATTGGCCAATGAATCCCTGCGCAAGCAAATTCAATTACAGAAATATGTAACTTCTGAGGTGGGTATGCCAACGCTAACGGACATCTTGGCTGAATTAGCTAAACCCGGCCGTGACCCACGTGAACAATTCGAGGCATTTGAATTCACAGAAGGCGTGAATGAAATCAAAGACTTACGCGTAGGGATGAAATTGCCGGGTATTGTGACCAACATCACAAATTTTGGAGCCTTTGTGGATATTGGCGTTCACCAGGACGGATTAGTCCACGTAAGCCAATTGGCCGATAAATTCGTCAAAGACCCCAACGAAATCGTAAAAGTGGCGCAGAAGGTCATGGTGACTGTAACCGAAGTAGACGAGGCTCGTAAGCGCATCGCTTTGAGTATGAAGAAATAAAAAAAGGCCATCCGCGGATGGCCTTTCATTTTATTTTTTGCAACAATTTGGAAGCTTGTCGAAACTCTTTTTTAAGGCCTTAACTTCATCGGCATCATAACCGGTTTCAGCAATGACCAATTTGATCTTCGCAACATCAATTTTATCTGGATTAAACACCACAGTGATATTTGATTGATCTTCGAGATTCAAATCAGCCTTCTCAACACCTTTTGTTAATGCCAAATTCTTCTCGATGCGTTCCTTACACATCTCACAAATAGCAGATGTTTTAATCTTTACACTTTGTGTAGGTCCCGCCAATAACCCGAAAGGCAGGAGCAGAAATAATAGTATATGTTTCATTCGATCATTTTTAATCCCAGGCATCAGCCATGGGAGGCTAAATTATTTCTTAACAACTTTTAAATCCATCGTGCAAGACGGACACTTACCCTTTTTCGAATAGGTCTTGGTCCCTTCACACTTCATGGGACATTGATATACCTCTTTTTTGTCTTCTTGTTTTGGTTTTTTAGACTCTTGAGTCTGTGCAAATGATCCAAACATTGCAAAAACCATTCCTGTTACTAAGATGAGCTTTTTCATAATATGATTATTTAGTTGATTTTATAACGTAATCCTGTGTAAACCATACGGCCTGCTACAGGCCCCCACACCATTGTTGCATCAAATCCAATCGCGAATGGATCAGCCGCGCCCATGATGGGATTGGACTGTGTAAAATTAAAAAGATTTTCCACGCCGAGATACATTTCCCAATGTTTAAATTGACGTGTCACTTGACCATAAACCATCGAAAACGCGGGTGCGTTCACTGCGGGAGCCTCTGCCGTATGAATGTAGGCATTCGGAATCCGACGCGCCCCGCTCCACTGCCAAGTCAAATCAAACTTCCAAATATCATATTTCGTGGCATAAGCCAAGTTAACAAGCACACGATCCCGATTTAAAAAGGGCTTCGTCAGGCGCCTTAAGTTTCCATTTTGACCCCAATAATCCGAAGCAACATCCTGAAAACGATAGGCTGTTTTCCATTCCAAGCGTGGTAAAGGACTATAATTAAATTCGATTTGTGCACTTTTGGCATAGGAAACACCCGGACTGGAATACATCCGAATGGCATGGGCGGTTTCCATGTCGACCATCCACTGATGGGTGAAATCCGTTTGAAAATAATCAAATACAAGATTCGCCTTGCGATTACCTATCGTAAAATCATGAGCTAGACTAACACCATAATTCCAAGCTTCCTCCAAGGGATTTACATCTGCACCCACCTGTAGATAGCGACTATTGGCTAAAAATCCCATGTTTTCTGCCAAAGGATTCACACGTCGCCAACCTTTTCCTGCCGATGCACGCACAATCCAATTCGGTCTCATATCCCATTTCGCATGCATGCGAGGCACCCATTTCGTCCCCAATTGATTATGAAAGTCGATGCGGTTTCCTAGCACCAACGTGAATTTATTCGGAATAGTCCACGTATACTCTCCAAAAAATCCAGGAACTAGCTCGGTCCGAGCATACGTAGAATCCCGGTAGCGCTCCTGGTAGGCATCATACAAAAAACTCGTACCAGCTTTCCACGTATGATTCGTATTATCAATCATCGATTGATAAATCAAATTTCCAAATAGACTCTGTTCCCGACCGGCATATTGTTTGAAGGCGAAATAGGCATCATTTTGATGTTGGCTCGTCGACAAAATCAACCCAACTCCCTTCCAAGGCTTGGTAGGAAACAAACGTGCTATTTTGGCAAATGCCTCGAAACGGCCAGTATTACTTCCAAAACCATATACTAGGTAGCGATTCGACTGTTGTTCATCGAATCCATTTTGCCCAGCTATCCGGGTTTCTTTTAGATAACTAGCCCCTGCTTGTACCATCCAATGTTCTGAAGCATATTTCCAACGATTCAAAACATTGATTAAATTAAATAAAGGCAAATCCATAAAGCCATCGCCATTTCCATCGAGCCGGGTAGCTTGTTGGGAATAATGCGTCAACAAAGCCGTAGACAATTTCCCATTGAATTTATGCGCGGCTTGTTGGTTTACCTCAAATCGCCCTTGCGAATTCCCATAGGCATTTAAAAAATAAACCTCCGAAGTATCTGGTTTGGCTAATTCCATGTTAATCGCCCCCGTCATGGATTCATACCCATTAGCGACTGAACTTTGCCCTTTGGATAAATCAATCGAACGAATCCAGGTCCCTGGAATGTAATTTAGGCCATAGGTAGATTTTAGACCTCGAATGGAAGGAACGTTTTCTACTTGGGTTTGAACATAGGTACCTGAAAGCCCCAGCAAAGATATCTGTTTGGCACCCGTGACAGCATCTGAGAAATTGACAGATACACTCGCATTGGTTTCAAAGCTTTCGGAAAGATTACAGCAAGCTGCCTTGGCAAGGGTTTTCATGGTCAAAACTTCCCGACTTTGAATGGATTGCACATCATGCCCACCAGGACTTGCGACGACTTTGACTTCAGAAAGTTCGGAATCTTGTGCACGCAAATGCACATGAAAGAATTGAGGTTTTGTTACCCAAACAGAATCAGCTTTATAACCTATAGAACGAATGACCAACCAGCCAGGAAATTGTTGAACTTTCATGGAAAACATGCCGTTTGAACCGACAATACCTCCTTTTTTGTCGGGCTGATAATACACCGTTGCACCAGGAAGATCTTCCATATTGCTGGCATCATCCAGGCTCATCACGCGACCCGTGATTTCTTGAGCTAGCGCCTGCGAACATAACAGGCTGAAAATGAGTACATATTTTGAGAACATGATGAATCAAATTTTAGTGAATAAAATGATAACATTTTATCCAACTAAATCCGATAAATCTGTAAATGTGCACGCCGGACCGATTGCGATACCGGTATAAACAAGGTACTCAAATCCACATTCGTATTCCAAACAAACGAAGGCTTGAATACAGTAGCTAGAAAAGCACCTTCAATAGGAGGCAACAGGTAAATGGAATACTTTTTCACCCCAAAAGCCGAAGAATTTTTAAGCTGAAAATGCTTATAATGGAAACATGGAGATCGCTTAATTTCCGATTTCCGAGAATTATTCAAAGGCTTTTCATTTGCCCAAGAAAGCTTTTGAATACCCGTGAACAAACAAGTAGCTTGCGACCATGCCACCCCTACACTGCTCACTAAAAGCCATGCAGTCAATAAGATCAAAAAGCTACGATGTGCGATGGTGCGCATAAGTAAAAGAAAAGGCAATGAAATTATCAAACGATATAATCTCCCAATTTGTTCAATTAAAGCCTAAATATAAGTAAATTCGAACAAATGAAAAGTCTTTTCAATCGTATCATCACAGGCAGTCTGCTCTTTCTTTTCGCTGCATATGCCGCCAATGGACAGAGTCCCCAATACCGCTATTTAATCCTTTTTAAAGACAAAATGGGGAGCGAGTATTTGACCAGCCAGCCGCAAGCCTTTCTTAGTGCGCGTGCCATCGCAAGAAGAGATAAAATGCATATCAAGGTCACAGAACAAGATCTCCCGGTTAATGCAAGTTATATCGGCCAATTAAAATCGAAAGGAGCACAGGTACTTTACCCACTAAAATGGATCAATGGCGCGGTTGTCAAAGCAGATCCCACAACACTCAAAAATCTCTTGAGATTGCCAATCGTTAGCGGTTATTACAAAAATAGGGCCTTGGACTCCTTGCCAAATCCATTGAAAAACAACTTTAATCGAATACTCAACCCCAATATTCAACCCGATTACGGCACATCTTTAGCTCAAATAAACCAGTTAGGGGTAGATGTCATGCATCAAACGGGCTTCAAAGGCGAAAATATCCTGATAAGTCTATTAGATGATGGCTTCATGGAGGCTAATAACCTGGCAGCACTTGGCGCTGTATATCAAGAAAAAAGAGTTTTATCAACACTTACTACGGACCCTACCAGAAAGTCGGTATACGAATCTGGCTCACATGGAACAGCAGTGATGAGTACCATTGCTGCGCAAGTTCCAGGGAAACTTTATGGGACGGCATTTATGGCCAATTTTGCTTTGGCGCAAACAGAGGAAAGCCAACATGAATTATTGATTGAAGAGGCCAACTGGCTGCGCGGTGCAGAATGGGCGGATAGTCTCGGAACTGACATCCTAAGTTCATCCTTGGGATACACCACATTTGATAACCCCATTTATGACCATAGTTTTCAAGACATGAATGGGAAAACAGCACTGAGTACACTTGCGGCATTGTGGGCCAGTAGAAGAGGAATTATTTGTACCATATCAGCGGGAAACGAAGGTTCAAGTGCTTGGAAATACATTTCATCCCCGGCAGATGCTGATTCCATCCTCACGGTAGGAGCTGTGGATCGAACAGGAGCCCGTGCATCCTTTAGCTCCTTTGGCCCCAGTTTTGACAATCGAATCAAGCCAGATGTGGCGGCCATGGGCCTTGCTACGATAACTGCTTTGCCTACGGGGGCCATCAGCACACTCAATGGAACATCGTTTTCCGCACCATTGCTGGCTGGTTTGGCAGCAGGATTAATTCAGGCAAACCCAACAAAAAATGCCTGGGAGATCATGCAAGGAATCCGACTCTCGGGAACAAACGCCACAAAACCCGACAATAACCTCGGTTTTGGTATTCCCAATTTTGACCGTGCAAGCAAAATCATAAGCCCCATTTTAGGCACAGAACCCAAGCCGCTACCCGAAATATTGATCTATCCGAACCCGCTTGCAACAGGCCAACAACTACACATCAATCATTCGTACAGCAAAACCTTGCAAGTCGACATCATTTCACCACAAGGCACTGTTGTACAAACACTTAACAATATCCCAAGTACCCTAGAAATTTTCCTACCACCTTTCATTTCTGGGAAATATTATTTTAGATTTACATCCGAAGCAGGTACTCAAACGATCCCTGTCCTCCTAAATCTATAATCAATGAAATCAAGGTTTTTATCATTGGATATCCTTCGTGGTATGACGCTCGCAGGAATGATTCTCGTTAATACATCCGGAAACGGCAACTTTACCTACGGTCCTTTGCTGCATGCTAAATGGCATGGCTTCACCCCGACAGACCTCGTATTTCCAACCTTTTTGTTTATGGTAGGGGTTGCGATGCGCTTCTCATTTAAGTCCTTTAATTATTCACTTACGCCCCGTGTTCGAACAAAAATCATCAAGCGAACATGGATGCTATTTCTGATTAATTACCTGATTTTTTATTTCCCATTCACGGACTTTTCATTTGAAAAAATGAGATTCCTGAATGTTTTGCCCCGTATCGCACTCTCCTATTGCGCCGTATCATTCATTACCCTTAGTGTTCCCACGACTTGGCTAACGCGCATCAACATCTTGATATTAGTGGCCTATTGGGCTATCATGGCATTTTTTGGCGACACGAATGTGCCTTATGAATTAAGTACAAATGCCGTCTTAAAACTAGATTTATTTTTATTTGGGCCAAATCACTTGTACCACGGAAATGGCATACCCTTTGATCCGGAAGGATTACTAAGTACGTTACCAGCTATTTCAACCTGTTTATTAGGCTACCAAGCGAGTATTTTCCTAGAAAAACAACGTGCGATTAACAAGTCCCCATTGGCCAATTTACTCGTTTATGGAATAGCATTCATTGCCATTGCATTGATTTGGGATAAGGCATTTCCGATCAATAAAAAACTATGGACAAGTTCTTTTGTCTTGTTATGTGCCGGCATTGACTTTATATTAATCGGGCTATTAAGTTGGTGGATTGAAACCAAAGAGCGGCATTTCGCAAACACGTTCTTCCTTGTTTTTGGCACAAATTCAATACTTGCTTATGCCATTTCTGAGGTATTAGCCATACAAATGAGTAAGATAGAAATGCCAGAAGGGAATGGAGTGACCGACTTGGGCTCTTGGCTCTATTGGCATATATTCGAACCCGTTTTTGGAAAATACAATGGCTCATTAGCCTTTGCCATCAGTTTCGTATTGCTTTGTTGGGCCATCTGCTACGTATTTTACCGCAAGAAGTGGTTCTTAAAAGTCTAGGCAAAGAGCATCGCCGCGCCAAATACACCGGCACTGTCACCTAATTTGGGCTTAACAATTGGCGTTAATACCTCGCCTGAATTAAAGATGTATTTCCGAATACGGTTATAGCCTTCCGTGT
>JBEEOB010000100.1:0-27766 GCA_041191865.1 Bacteroidota bacterium | reverse complement strand
AACGATGGCAATTGGTTAGTCTATCAGACTAAGCAGCCATGGCATACGAAGTATTGCCAGCTATAATTCGAAGGTTTTTTTAACAGGAAATGCCTCCAACTCCCGACGTGCTTACAACCGATCTACTTAAGCTGTCAAAACCGGTCGATCCCATTGAGTTACAAAGATACAAATTAAATCAAGGGCAATGCTGTAGTTGACTTAATTTCATCCATCACAAATAAACTACTGATATGGGCTACTGATGGTAATACCGCTAATTTTTCTTGATAAAAGCGGTTATAGCTTTCCACATCAGCACTTAGAACATTTAAATAATAATCAAAGTTCCCTGACACTAAATGACATGAAATTACTTCCGGAAATGCCTTAATGGCTGTTTCAAATTCACTGAAGTTTTGTCTCGTTTGTTTCTCTAAGGTGACTTGACAATGCACAAGTAAGCCTAAATTGAGTTTTTTCCGATTGAGTAATCCCACATATCCCTTTATGTATCCATCCGATTCTAAGCGTTTTACTCGATCGTGTGTAGGGCTTAAAGAAAGGTTTACTTGTTCTGCAATTTCCTTCAGTGTTTTTTGACTGTTTTCCTGAATTATTTTTAATATTTTAATATCAAGCTCATCCAGTTGTTGATTTTTTGCCATAAAGTTTTCGGTTTATTGCTAATAAAGTGCCGCGTAAAAGTAATAATTATGGCAAATATAATTATTGTCCGTATTAATTTCTTATTTATAGGTTAATATCCAAAATATTTGTTGCGTCTGTTATATTTGTACTGTATTATACTTCATCAAAGGTAACGGCCAGCGGATTTTTCGTTGGCCGTTCTTTTTTAAATCCAAGCACTTATGAAAATCGCTGTTCCTAAAGAGATTAAGAATCAAGAGTTTCGCGTAGGTTTAACCCCTGCAGGTGTACAAAGTTTAGTGAATGCAGGTCATTCGGTATATGTGGAATCTGCTGCCGGAATTGGGTCAGGTTTCTCAGATGAAGCCTACCAGAAGGTTGGCGCCACAATTTTACCAAGTGCCGCTGCCATTTACGCTATAGGGGATATGATTATTAAGGTCAAAGAACCTTTAGCTGTAGAATATCCTTTGATCAAAGCGGGGCAAATACTATTTACCTATTTCCATTTTGCAGCATCTCGTGAACTCACGGAGGCCATGATTGCAGCGAAGGCAATCTGCATTGCCTATGAAACAGTCGAGTTGCCTGATCGTAGCCTACCCTTATTAACTCCTATGTCGGAAGTTGCTGGTCGTATGGCCATCCAAGTGGGTGCTTACTTTTTAGGGAAACCCCAAGGAGGCAAAGGGAAAATGCTAGGTGGTGTTCCTGGTGTGAAGCCTGCTAATGTACTCATCTTGGGTGGAGGTGTTGTAGGTACGCAAGCAGCAAAAATGGCTGCGGGTCTCGGAGCCCATGTGACCATCATGGATACTAATTTAGCACGTTTACGTTATTTGAACGATGTGATGCCTGCCAATGTTGCTACGCAATATTCTACGGAGTTAGCCATTCAAGAACATTTGCCGCAGGTCGACTTAGTCGTAGGCGCTGTCTTGTTACATGGTGCTAAGGCGCCGCATTTAATCAAGCGTACGGATTTGGCAATCATGCAAGCAGGAACTGTTCTTGTTGATGTTGCTGTGGATCAAGGGGGATGTATTGAAACCTGTCACCCAACAACCCACGAGAATCCCGTATATGTCGTTGATGGTATCCAACATTATTGTGTGGCCAATATGCCAGGAGCCGTTCCTCAAACATCAACGCAAGCGCTTACCCAAGCTACCTTGCCATATGCTTTGTTGATCGCGAATCACGGTTGGGAAACTGCTTGTCAAAAAAATGAGGCCCTCAATAAAGGCATCGCAATCGTTAATGGACAACTAATTGAACCCGGTTTGGCTCAATTATTTTCGTTGTAATTTTTAGAGTTCTACTTGGGTTCGATGCGTAAAAGCTTCAAGAAACTAAGTAAAAAAGCGTTCGTGAAAATTGACTAAAAACAATTCATGCGTCGCACGTGTGATGGCGGTATACAGCCATCGAATGTATTCCGCATCGACTTGATCCTCCTTTAAATAACCTTGGTCCACGAAAACAGCTTTCCATTGACCACCCTGTGATTTGTGCGTAGTCAACGCATAGGCAAATTTGACCTGTAGCGCATTCAAATAAGGATCTTTCCGTATCGCCTCTAAGCGTTCTTTCTTCTTGGTTATATGTGCATAATCCTCACATACAGAATCGTATAGTTTTTTATTGGCCTCTTTTCCCAAAGCCGATTCGGCTGAGTGTAATGTATCCAAAAGGATTTTAGCCTCGATTTCGGGATGCTCTTCATAATCACATAGTCGAAGAATTACATTCATGAATCTCAATCCATGCATTTCTTCTTCTTTCTTGATCTTCATCACTTCAACAAAATCACCATTGGCTAAAAATCCAGCAGGGGAGTCTTCATCTAGCCAGTGGTAATTATTTCGCACAATCATCAACAAATCACCCGATGATATTTCATCTTCCTGATACAAAATTGTCCTTCTGACAAACTCATTGAATTGTACGGCACTTTTATTCGAGCGAGTTAATATGATGGTATCCTCTTTCCCAAATTTCCGATAGGCATAATGCATGCCATCTTCCATCTTTTCACCTGTCATACGGAAGAAATCTTTGAATGATGCCGTATTAAATTGGATGGAAGTGGTATTGTGGGCCAACAAACCTCGTAGGTTTGTTGCATTGTATAAAATCCCTGAATGGATATCCTGACGCATGACATCAATCAATTCGTGATCCATGACATCCATGTGAAATTCATTCGATATATAATCTTTCGCAAGGGCAGGAGATAGGCTTTTACCTACGGGGGGTAATTGGGCCGTGTCACCCACAAATATTAATTTATTGCCCGTATGTCCATTTTCTGGATTTGTGAACACGTACTCAATTAAATCGGTCAATAAACTATTGGTGCCAAAATCCGATTCATCTGTAATCATGGATGCCTCATCGACGATAAAGACCGTATTCGTCGCATAATTATTCATCCGTTGAAATACCAAGGCGCCTGAGCTTGGACTACTAACTTGTCGGTAAATTTTCTTATGAATCGTAGATGCTTTCTTCTTCGAGTAGTTGGCCATAACCTTCGCCGCCCGACCAGTGGGAGCCAATAACTGCGTTTTATACGAAAATGTCCCTAGAATCTTGATAAGGGTTGAAATAACCGTGGTTTTACCCGTTCCCGCATAGCCGCGAATGATAAAAGTCAAGGGTGCCCATTCGTCCTCATTGAGTATGAAGGTGCTTAATTTATTGAATAATTCCGCCTGCGAAGGGGTAGGTTCAAAGGGGAATTTCTGATGCAATAAAAAAGCGGGACTCTTGGTGCTACTCATAGGGTGAAATTACACAATTGCATCGGTGATGGCAATTGAGTTTTCAAGAGATAAAGGGCGAAATACATTTATCAGGCAAATACGTTCGTATTGGTCTAATTCTGAAACTAAAATATCAGTTTCTTCGACTTCATCTTCGACCAATAAGCGCGCGCGCGTCGTGCCCCAGTGCATGGGTGCTTCTGGTGTATACCAAATTCCATCCTTTAGAAATGCGAGATTGGCAAAGGTGCAGTCCTGAATGATGCCATCTTTATGAAAAATGACCTCGTCCGCTTCAGGATGTGCATCCAATATTTGTTGGAAAAATCCCCGTTCCGCCCATTTGAAGCCATAATCGATTTCCCCACTATCCACTAAAGCGAATGTTTTGACGATTTTCGGTTGGTAGGGTAATATCTCAATTTTTTGCGGGTCCTCTGTGTAGGTAATGCGGAATCGGTGAATTCCTTCTTTCGGTAGATCAACTTTCTCAATCTCCTCCCAAACATCAAACGGTTCCCATTCCGGAAAAAAGGTATCAAATGTTTCATTAACCCGCATTTGATGGTAGTCGACATGCTGGGCCTGTCCGTTGGAAATACAAATTGATTCTAGAAATGAAAACATAATTAAAAGGGGAGATAGACTTTTTGAATTAATTCCGCATATTCTTTATGGGCATTGGCATTTACGGTAATACCTCCGCCGCTTTTAAATATTTTTTGATTGCCGCGTTGCTCGATAAAACGAATCATAACGCCGGAATCTAAATTTTGACCATCAAATTCACCCATAATACCCGTGTAAAATCCGCGGTCATATTCTTCGGCTTCATGAATGATTCGCATAGTGGAAGCTTTGGGTGCTCCCGTAATAGATCCTGCAGGCAATAATGCTTGCAAAATTTGACCTATTTTTCCTTGGTATTCGGGTAGTAAATCACCTGAAATAACCGATGACATTTGCCAAAGATTACCTTCGTGGGTCTTGATTTCTTCCATGTATTTGTAGCGATCTACCGAAACAGGAAAGGCAACTTGACTCAAGTCATTTCGAATTAAATCCACAATGGTTGCATGTTCAGCCTGTTCTTTGGGGTCGTTGCGTAATAGCTCAGGACCTTGTTCTGTCGCGGAGGAAGTACCTTTCATCGGATAGGAATAGATTCGTTGATCACGTATTTGAACAAAGCATTCCGGCGAAAAAACAACAAACTGATCTTGAACGGCAAGTTTATAAAGCGATTGCGCATGTTTATAAATATCCGCTAAACCTGCATTTGTTTCGATGGGAGTTTCTGCTGTTAGATTGACCAAAAAGCTGTCACCACGTCGTAATCCTGCTTGTACATGATTGAATTTAGCTTCGTAATGCTCGAATGAAATAGGGCTTTTGGAAAGGCTAAATTCCTGCGATGTAGAAGGGCTACTTTGTCTAATGGCAAATTGAATACCTAGGCGATTCGCTTCTTCAGCTGTTCCGGCCCAAGCTTGAGTTCCATCGTAATTAATGTAAAAAACGAAGGGTATGCCTAAGCTTCCCCATGTATCCATTTGTTCAGATACTTCTGTTAAGGATACATAGGGAATGGATGGAAACATCCTATAAATAATTTTGTGCTAATTCAAGAACTTTACTTAATCCTGCAGGGTTTTGCCCGCCAGCAGTTGCCAAAAACGCCTGGCCGCCACCGCCACCTTGTACCTCTTTCGCTAATTCACGAACGATGTTACCAGCACTAAGTGATTTGGCATCCACCAAGTCTTTCGAAATTGCCAAAGCTAAACTCGCTTTGCCTTCAATTTCAGCAACCAATAAGCAGAACAATGAACCTGCTTCCGTTTGTAAATCAAATGCCAAATTCTTTAAGGCATCTGCCGTAGGAACTGATACTTGTTGGATTAAGGCTGGCGTACCCGATTTAGTATCAATTTGATTTGCTAATGATGCTTTAAGCCCACTAATTTCTTTCGCTTGATACTGTGCTACCGTTTTTTGTAAGCTATTTGATTGTTCGATTAAGTTGGCAACCGCTTTAACTAGGTCTTTGGGTGCTTTCAACAAGGCATTTAATTCATTAATAAGGGCCTCTTGCTCACTCAATAGGGCATAAGCTTGTTGGGACGTAATCGCCTCAATCCGACGAACCCCTGTTGCCACTGATGTTTCCGTGATGATTTTACATAAACCAATTTCACCAGTAGACGGAACGTGTGTTCCTCCACAAAGTTCAACGGAGTAGTTTTTGTCAAACGTAATCACGCGAACGAAATCTCCATATTTTTCACCAAATAGGGCCATTGCGCCTTTTTCCTTCGCTTGCGCGATAGGTACATTGCGTTCTTCCAATAATGGAATGTTCTCCGCAATTTTGGCATTAACGATTTGTTCAATTTTAACGATTTCTTCGTCGGTCACTTTTTGGAAGTGTGAGAAGTCGAAACGCAATAAGGATTCGTTCACTAGAGAACCTTTTTGTGCCACGTGGTTGCCCAATACTTCTTGTAATGCTGCTTGCAATAAGTGGGTTGCCGTATGATTTTGGGTAATGGTACGGCGGCGATTCACATCGATTTGTGCAAGTACTTCCGCATCAGCAGCTACCTGCTCGATGCGCGCATCACTTAAAAAATGAACGATGAGATCATTCTCTTTTTTAGTATCCAAAACCTGAAGCGTTAGGCCTGAAGGTTTAAATGTCAAGGTACCTGTATCACCGATTTGTCCACCGGATTCTGCGTAAAAAGGTGTTGTTTCCAAAACCACTTTATATTGTACGCCTCCTTTATTTTGAACTTTTTGGTATTTTAAAACCTGAGTGCTCGTTTGAGTTTCATCATAACCAACAAACGAAACTTCTTCCCCTTCACGAACAATCACCCAATCTTCTGCACTTGCGCCTGCATCTTTACGTGATCGGTCTTTCTGAGCTTGTAAAGCTTTATTGAAACCGGCTTCATCAATATCCAACCCTTTTTCGCGTGCGATTAAGGCTGTTAAATCGATTGGGAAACCGTATGTGTCGTTTAATTCAAATACATCGTCTCCTGAAAGCACGTTGCTTGAGCATTCTTCCATCAACTTATCTAAACGGATTAAGCCTGTCGACAAGGTGCGAAGGAATGAAACTTCTTCCTCATAAATTACTTTAGCAACAAAGGCCTCCTGTGCGATAAGTTCATCGAATACACCCGCGAATTGTTTGGCCAATAAAGGCACTAATTCGTGCATAAATGGCTCTTTGAAGCCTAAATATGTGTAACCATAACGCACGGCCCGACGTAAAATACGACGAATCACATAACCTGCCTTCGCATTTGATGGCAATTGGCCATCCGCGATACAAAAGGCAATTGCTCGGATATGATCGGCGATAACGCGCATGGCGATATCGGCCCATTTTTCATCACCATATTGCTTGCCCGCTTTCTGTGCGAGGTATTGAATCGTTCCTTGGAATACATCCGTATCGTAGTTGGACTGTTTGCCTTGAATCGCCATGCAAAGGCGCTCAAACCCCATACCCGTATCCACGTGCTTGTTTGGCAAAGGAACCAATGATCCATCCGCCATACGTTCAAATTGCATAAATACGTTATTCCAAATCTCCACAACTTGGGGATGGTCTGCATTAACCAAGGATTTGCCTGAAATTTTGGCCACTTCATCCGCATCACGTAAGTCGATGTGAATCTCTGAACAGGGACCACAGGGCCCAGTTTCGCCCATTTCCCAGAAATTATCTTTCTTATTTCCGTAAATAATGCGGTCTTCTCCTACAATCGCTTTCCAAATATCGAATGCCTCTTGATCAAAAGGGACACCGTCTTTTTTGTCTCCTTCAAATACCGACACATAAATCCGGTCTTTCGGTAATTTAAAAACCTCGGTTAATAATTCCCATGACCATGTTAATGCCTCTTGCTTGAAATAATCACCAAATGACCAGTTGCCCAACATCTCAAACATGGTGTGGTGATAGGTATCAAATCCAACATCTTCGAGGTCATTGTGCTTACCAGATACACGCAAACATTTTTGTGTATCCGCAATGCGCTTCGATGGAGGTGTCCCGTTGCCTAAGAAAAAGTCCTTGAACTGAGCCATCCCTGAATTATTAAATAATAGGGTAGGGTCATTTTTAGCCACCAATGGGGCTGAAGGAACGATTAGGTGTCCTTTGGATTTAAAGAAATCTAAAAACTGCTGGCGGATCTCCGGTGAAGTCATGCGCTTATTTGGGTAATGGGTTGGTTTAATTCTCGCGCTTGTTTATTTTTGTTTAAACAAGAATCACAAAATTAGTTTTTTTTGCTGAATTTTTGAACCAAATAAGGGCTTTTATGAATTTAGACAAGCAATATTATTCCATTTCCGAAGTTGCGAGCCTTTTCAAGGTGAATACGTCTAAGTTACGTTATTGGGAAACTCAATTCCCCCATTTATTGCCCAAAAGATCCGGGAAAGGTATTCGGAAGTACACACCTGTTGACATTGAAAAAATTGCCATTTTGGTGGATCTCATCGACAAGCAAGGGCTGACCATCGAAGGGGCCAAGTTGGCGATCAAAAAGAACGGTAGTCCTAAAAATCCAAATCAAGCGGTGATTGACCAACTACTTGATATTCGTCAATTTTTACAAGTTATTTCGGAGGGATTGAATTAAAACATCTGTTACTTGGCTCGAAATAATCATCGATGCCTACCGAACTGTTTTACCAAATTGCCTTATCGCGTATCCCACAAATTGGCGTGGTCAATGCTCGCCGACTGATGTCCTATTTCGAAACGGCATCGGCTATATTTTCAGCGAATCGGTCCGATTTAGTTAAGATACCGCACATTGGACCTGTTTTGGCAGAGTCTGTATTTCAGAAACATATCCTTCAAGAAGCCGAACAGATTCTGAAGGCATGTGAGCAATCAAATGTACGCGTCTTGTTTTATTTAGATCCGGATTACCCAGATCGATTGAAGCAGATTTATGATGCCCCTATAATGCTATATCAACAAGGGCAAGTCGATTTGAACGCGTTAAGTATGCTCGCCGTCGTAGGTACTCGAAAAGCTACTGACTATGGCCGGCGGGTTACGCATCGACTAGTAGAAGATTCATTGGGAGCGCATGTAACCTTCGTGAGTGGCCTCGCTTATGGCATCGACGTAGAAGTACATAAAAAATGCATCGAACGACAGGTGCCTAATATTGCTGTGTTAGCGGGTGGATTTAACCATATTTATCCAGCTAAACATAAGAAATACCTCGATCAATTATTGTTGAACGGAGGAATTCTGTCGGAGTACCCTTTACATGAAAAGCCGGATCCGCGATTTTTCCCTTTACGTAATCGGATCATTGCTGGCATGACGGATGCCACCTTGGTCGTTGAAGCGGCTGAAAAGGGTGGGGCACTCATAACGGCGGATTATGCAAATAATTACCACAGGGAGGTTTTTGCTGTTCCAGGAAATCTGGATAAGCTGTTTTCCGAGGGATGCAATCGACTCATTCAGAAAAATAAGGCAATTATTTATACGGATTTCATGCAATTGTGTGAGCAAATGAACTGGGGGAATACGCCAAATATAATTAAGCCGAGTAAACAATTGGGTTGGTCTCGTTTGACTGAGCCTGAAACGGAATTGATGGCATTGCTCGCAAAGAACGGTGAAATGCCTTTGGATGAGTTGGCGTGGAAGCTACAAAAAAAGGTGACCGAAATTGCGATCACCTTGATTAATTTAGAATTCCAGGGCATGGTCAAAGCCTTGCCTGGATATGTATATCGAATAAAAGATTAAACTCCCCAAGTGCTTGGGTTTACACGCCAGTCTTGTAAAGTGACCAATTGCGTGTCTGAAATGTAATCCAATTTGATTGCTTCTTCTACTAAAATATCGTAATTCGAAAGCGTTACTAATGGAATTCCTGCGTTTTGGAAATTCTCGTCAGCTACACCAAAACCATAAGTGAAAATGGCAGCCATACCTAAAACCTCCACACCAGCTTGTTTGAGCGCTTCCGCAGCCTTCAATGAACTTCCCCCTGTCGAAATTAAGTCTTCGATCAAAACTGCTTTTTGACCTGCTTTCACAAAACCTTCAATTTGATTTCCCATGCCATGTTTCTTAGGCTCTGGACGTACATAGCAAAATGGCAAATCTAGGAAGTCGGCGACTAAAGCACCCTGCGCAATTCCGGCGGTAGCAACCCCCGCAATAACATCAACATCTTTGAAATACCCTTTAATGACAGCTGAAAGACTGTTCTTGATATAAGTTCTTGCTTCTGGATCAGATAATGAAATACGATTGTCGCAATAAATCGGTGATTTCCAGCCAGATGCCCAAGTAAACGGTTGGTCCGGACGTAATTGAATAGCTTTGATGCGTAATAAATGCTGAGCAACTTCTTGTGAAATGGTTAAATTAGACATGCGATATCGTTTCTAGTATATAAATACAAAAATAGGTTTTTCGGCTTATCTTATCGTTATTTAATTCTATTTTTGCCAAAATTAAATTTCCCCAATGGTCATTTTTATCGACGATCGCCCGATCAAATTAATTAATCGAAAGAAAAAGCATAGTTATCCTCCCATGGAGGATTTTGATGTGATCATTGATGCACGATTAAAGCCTGTAAAAATTGCCGACTTCAAAGGCCATACATGTCTTTTAAATGTAAGCGTGGATGAAATGGCAAGAATTATCGAAGACTTACATGGTAAAAAGCCGTTTGATTTTCATTCATTATACATTTTAACAGGTATTAAAAAAGCCTTAAAAGAGAAGATTTGTTCTTTATATACGGTAATTGAAGCGGCAGGAGGAGTTGTACAAAATGATGCGGATGAGGTACTTTGGATTTACCGCTTAGGCAAATGGGATTTGCCTAAAGGGAAATTAGAGAAAAACGAGAAATTCAAAAAAGCGGCCGTACGGGAAGTAGAGGAAGAATGCAATGTGAAAGCAACGTTAATTGACAAGGTTTGCACAACTTTTCATACCTATACGCACAAAAACCAGCGCATTCTAAAGAAAACCAAATGGTATGCGATGCGTAGTAGGCATACGGGAAAACTCATTCCGCAAGTAGAGGAGAATATTGAAAAAGTAGAATGGTTAGGACCTGTAGCCATGAATAAGGCCATTTCAGATACCTATTCCTCTATCCGGTTCGTTATGATTAAGTTTCAAGAAACTCAAATTCCGTCTAAGGTATAGGGTAGGTATTGATCAATTTTACTTCCATAACGATGTAGATCTCGAATAATTGTCGAGCTAATCGGCGCTAAATGTGGGGAGGTAATCAAGAATACGGTTTCCAGTTCCTCATTAATGTGCCGATTAACCTGTGAAATGGAATTTTCATATTCAAAGTCAGTCGTATTACGCAATCCACGAATAATGAATTTCGCACCCACTTCTTTGGCAACATTGGCTGTCAAATTCTGGTAAGTAACCACACGAACGGGTTTCCCAAGAAAGGTTTGCTCAATGTAACCTTTCATTTTTTCTAAATCGAAATAGCGATTCTTGTTTGAATTTTGGCCAATACCTATGACGATTTCGTCAAATAAAGTTAATGCGCGCAAGACAATATCTTCATGCCCTTTGGTAAATGGGTCAAAGGAACCTGGGAAAAATGCCGTTTTTTTCATGGTAGTGGGATATTCAATCGGATTAAATCAGCAATCAATTTCTTGTCAGCTGCGCCCGGACCTTGTAGTTGAATTGTTTCTTGGTTCCATTGAATATCAAACGTGTCTCGAATGGAGTGCAAGTAATAGGCTAAAGCTAATTCATGTTCGTAAGGGAATACATTCATTAATTGGAGTCTCCCATGTTGAAAATAACTGATGTAGGCATGATTCTCCTGTAAATACACCTGAATTCGTGGATGTATGTAAAGTTTCGAACGATTAAGGTCGTTGCCCAATTGGTGTTTGTATTGGATGTTGGCCAATGGGAAAAATATGGCCAATTGGTCTTTCCAAGCACTAGGAATTAAGTATAAAAGAATAGAATCTACAGATTCACATGCTTGTTCATGCAATTCATTTCCATCCATGCAATGATCACCTAACGCTTTTTCAAGAAATGCAATCCGATAGAGGGGATCGTGGTATTCTTTAGGCAGTAATAAGAAAGCAGGGTGTATAATGGAAACTTCGATTGACTGAACCTGCGAAGTATCAAGTCCTAAGCTTTTTAGCGTTTTCGAAATGCCAACTTTGGCCTGTTTCCAGGTAATTAGCTCTTCCTCTTGCATTCGAATGCCCTGCTCACTCACTTGCATGTGCAAGCTTGTGTTCGTTCGTATCGGCTTCGTTTGTAAATCAGTTTGCAAGGTCATTTTCTTTCAAAGTGCCCGAAATTGCAAAAAAAATAGGACAATAGATAAAAAATAGAATTTTTTTCTAGCCTCAAAATGCGTAATTTTGCGCCCTATTTAATCCAATTCGTATGTTATCAGTATCAAACGTTTCCCTTCGCTTCGGGAAAAGAGTATTATTTGAAGAAGTAAATATCAAGTTTACCGAAGGTAACTGTTATGGTCTAATTGGGGCTAATGGTGCAGGTAAATCAACTTTTTTGAAGATTTTGTCGGGCGAGATTGAATCTCAAACGGGTAATGTATCCATGAATCCGGGTGAGCGTATGTCGATTTTGAAGCAGAATCACTTCGAATTCGAAGAGTTTCCTGTGCTTCAAACGGTCATCATGGGAAATAAGCGTTTGTATGACATCATGCAAGAAAAAGACGCCATCTACATGAAGGAAGATTTTACCGAAGCTGATGGAAACAAAGCTGCGGATTTGGAAGCTGAATTTGCCGAATTAAATGGTTGGGAAGCTGAATCAGAAGCTGCTACATTATTAAGTGGTTTAGGGATCAAAGAAGATATCCACTACACCTTATTGCGCGATTTGAATGGTTCTGAGAAGGTTAAGGTGCTTTTAGCCCAAGCGCTTTTTGGAAATCCTGATATTCTCTTGTTGGATGAGCCTACGAATAACTTGGACATCGATTCGATTCTTTGGTTAGAAGGTTTCTTGCAAAACTTTAAAAATACGGTGATTGTTGTTTCTCACGATCGTCACTTCTTGGATAATGTGTGTACGCACATCGCCGATTTAGACTTTGGTAAAATTCAATTATACGGTGGAACGTATACATTCTGGTATGAGTCATCTCAATTAGCAGCCCGTCAGCGCCAAGATCAGAATAAAAAAACGGATGAAAAACGAAAAGAATTAGAAGAATTTATTCGTCGTTTCTCAGCCAATGTAGCAAAGTCAAAACAAGCGACTTCTCGTCAAAAAATGTTGGATAAATTGCAGGTCGACGATATCAAACCTTCGTCACGTAAATATCCATTCATCAACTTCAAGCCGGAGCGCGAAGCTGGAGATCAGTTATTGAGCGTAGAGAACTTGTCGGCTACAACAGAAGAGGGTGTTCCCTTATTTACGAATGTATCATTTACAATCAACAAAGGGGATAAAGTTGCCTTTTTAGCTAAAGACTCTTTGGCGATCACTGCCTTGTTTGACATCTTGATGGGTGAAGCAAAACCGACATCAGGTGAATTTAAATGGGGAGTTACAACGACACAAACGTATTTGCCAAATGATAACGCCGCCTACTTTAAAGATGATTCGATGAATTTGGTGGATTGGTTACGTCAATATTCGGTGGAAAAAGATGAAAGTTTTATCCGCGGTTTCTTAGGTCGTATGTTGTTCTCTGGTGAAGAAGCATTGAAAAAATGTACTGTGATTTCCGGAGGTGAAAAACAACGTTGCATGTTCTCGCGCATGATGTTATCAGGTGCGAATGTATGTATTTTCGATGAACCTACAAATCACTTGGATTTAGAGTCGATTACCGCATTGAATAATGGAATGGTTGAATTTACCGGAACGGTTTTATTCACTTGCCATGATCATCAATTGACTGATACGGTTGCAAATCGTGTGATTGAACTAGGTGCCAATGGCTATTTAGATAAGTTGATGACTTATGATGAATTTATCACGGATGCAACGGTGAAAGCCCAACGCGCAAAATTGTAGTCTTAAATCACTTGACATAAAAAAAGCCTCGATGAAAATCGAGGCTTTTTTGTTCAATATCAATCTGTTATAAAATGAAACGCGTTGATAGGAAGTTCGATTGTTGGTTTTCAACAATCTGATTCACTAAATCCTTGTTCAGTTGATTTGCCTTTGTTGCAACTACCGTACGGATAGAGAATGAACGCAATGCAGCTGTTACCGATAAGGTTCCTTCTGCCGAGTCCTTACGACCGGTGAATGGGAATGAATCCGGTCCACGTTGGCATTGTGCATTGATATTCACACGCGAAACTTGATTAACTGTTTCATCGATCAAGGCTGAAATTTGGTTCACATCAGTACCAAAAATAGCAACTTGTTGACCGTGGGACGATTCATGGATATAATCAATTGGCGTTGAAATATCCTCAAATGGAACCACCGGAACGACTGGCCCGAATTGTTCCTCATGCCACACTTTCATTTTACTGCTAACTGGGTACAATAAAGCAGGGAAGAATAAAGACTTGAAGTTTTCTCCGCCATGTTTATTAATCACCTTTGCGCCATGTAATTTGGCATCTTCGATCAATTCTTTCAAGTATGCCGGTTTGTTGGGCTCTGGTAGGGGGGTGATTTGTACACCTGGTTCCCACATCATACCAATTTTCAAGGCTTCAATTTTCTCAGCTAATCCTTTGTTGAAGGCTTCAGCTAACGATTTGTGAACGAAGATGATTTTTACCGCCGTACAACGTTGGCCGTTGAACGATAAAGATCCCAATAAACATTCGTTAATGGCTACTTCCAATTGAGCACTTTCCGTTACAATCGCTGCATTTTTCGCATCGAGGCCTAAAATGGCACGTAAACGGTTAACTTTCGGGTGCATTTTTTTCAATTTGTCGGCAACTTTTGATGAACCAATCAAGGTTAAGACATCAATTTTACCTGATTCCATCAACTGAGGAATGATTGAATTTCCGCGTCCATATAAGGTGTTAATCACACCCGCCGGGAAAGAATCTTTAAATGCCTCCAATAGTGGATAGTGCAATAAAGTACCATGTTTCGGTGGTTTGAAAAGTACCGTATTACCCATGATTAAGGCAGGGATAAGGGTCGTGAAGGTTTCGTTCAAGGGGTAGTTGAAAGGTCCCATACACAATACAACTCCCAGTGGAGAACGACGCACTTGACCAATAATGCCTTCTTCAATTAAGAAAGTTGACGATGTGCGGTCGATGTCTTTCAAAGCACCAATCGTATCGTAGATGTATTGAACTGTACGATCAAATTCTTTTTGAGAGTCACCTAATGACTTACCGATTTCCCACATGAGAAGTTTAACGACTTCGTCACGTTTTTGAATCATCTTTTGGGTGAATTTTTCTACGCATTCGATACGTTGGCTTACCGACATCGAAGGCCATTCGCCTCGACCGTTGGAATACGCTTTTACACCTGCATACAAGACCTCCATGGCATCTGTTGCATCCGTGATCGGATAAGAACCGATACGTTTTTGCTCAAAACCATTGGCTGTTTGGACATAAATTGGAGACCAAACGTCTTGCGTCTTGCCAGTCCACTTACGCATCTCGCCATTGACTAAGTACTCACGCTGCTCGATGGGTTGTGTTAAATCAAATTCTTTGGGGATATCTGCCGCCTTGGGAAACAGATTTTCTAATTCACTCGCTTGCATATCTGTTGTTAAATAATTTCTGATTGCAAATTTCTAGGATTTGCATCTTTCAAATAAACTTATGTACTAATTATTTGAATATTACAGCTATAAATAAGAAAAGTATAATATTTAAACGCTTAAAATTCTGTTTTTAAGGGGTATTTACGGCGGATTTTATTTAGTTGGAATTTGTATTGCTCGGTAAAACTATTTTCGTGCATCTGTTTAAATGCATATTCCCAGGCTGTATACAACTCGCTTTCTGAAGAGCTAAAGGCAAGCGGAGCGATGTTTTTACTGATTAAATAATTATCAAATTCCATTTTTTTGCCAGTTTTTGTGATAGTTCAGTAAGAGGAAAAAAGAAATTAATGCTAATGCACCTGAAATAGCGAATGGAATAGGGATGCGCTCTTGAAGACCTTTGTAGATCATGCCTGCAAAAAAGGCGCCTAGTCCTATGCCTACCTCCAAAGCGATGTACATCGTTGCCATCGCACGCCCCATGTGATTTCGATTGGCCAAATCCGTTGTCCATGCTGCCAATGTGGGCGTATTGAAGCCCCAGGCAAAGCCAAATAAAATGGCAGATAAAATGACGGTGTAGCTATTCAGTTGAATGAGCATGGCTGCCATGGATGCAGTTAATACAGCGGTTGAAACCAATAATACGGGGATTCTTCCATATCGATCCGAAGTTTTGGAAAAGAATATACGAACCACAATAGATGAAATGGTGTAAATCGTGAAGTAGAGACCTTTGTTATGCCAACCAATTTGTTTGGAGATGTCGGGCAATAAGGTAACGACCACACCGGAAGAAAAGGATACTAATAACATGATCCAAAATACAGGAAGGATGTTAGGCTCAAATACGTCGGACCATGAAATCTTAAACAATTTCCAACTGAACTTAGCTTTCATGGAAGGAGCTAATGTTTCCTTCATGCGCATCAGAATGAGAATAGAAAACAAAGCGAATAAGGAAGAAATCCAAAACATCTCTTGAAGGCCGTAGGTGGATGCCAGGTAACTCCCGATTGCTGGCCCCATTGACATGCCCGTCGCAGTAAAAATTCCTAATCCACCCTGTGCTTCACCTCTTCTATTTTCAGGAATGATGTCCGCCACATACGCAGCTGTTGCTGTAGGCTTCGTGCCCGTAGACATGCCATGTAAGAAACGAAGGAAAAGAAATCCTTGTACCGTATGAATGAGGGGATAAAGTCCACCACAAATGAAACACACAATAGAGCCAAAAGCCATTACAGGAACTCGACCGATATGGTCAGTCAGTTTTCCCGAAAAGGGTCTGCTTAATCCAGCTGTTAATGTAAATAGTGCAATGGTATACCCGATGTATTCTTTGCCCCCCATGCTAGCCAAATAATCCGGCAATTCAGGGATGATCATCGAAAAGCTGGCTGAAAACAAGAAATTACTCAGGCTTAATAACCAAAATTGAAGCGTATATATGGACTTTGGCTCCTCCATTATACTTCTTCAATTAATTCCTCAATTGCTTTTTTATTCATTCCCATCAAAAAGGCAGGCAATAAGATCAAGTTACAGATCATGGCCATGAGTAATGTAATAGATACCAATACTCCCAAAGCTTGTGTACCCTTAAACGTGGATGCTGTGAATATAAAGAAGCCAAAGAACAAAATCATAGCTGTGTAAAACATCGATACGCCTGTTTTTTGTATGGTAATTTGGACAGCTAATTTGACATTTTTGGCATTTTTTAGCCATTCTTCCTTGTAACGTGTTAGGAAATAAATCGTTCCATCGCTTGAAATACCAAATGCTATGGAGAAAATCAAGATGGTGCTTGGTTTCAAAGCAATGTGGAAAAAGCCCATCAAGCCTGCTGTAATGATTAATGGGATTAAGCTCGGAAGGGTGGAGATGATGATCATTTTCCAACTCCTAAATAGGAAGCCCATTAAAACACATATCAGAAATATGGCAGTTAATGTACTCTCTATGAGGTTCTTTTGTAAGTATTCTGTTTGGAAAGCATAGATAACGGAATTGCCTGTGACTTTCGCATCGTAAACACGTCGATCACGTGCCGGAAGAATTTCTCCTGTTTCAACATCCGTCCGAAAGATGGTATCAATTTTAGGCTGAATCTCCTCAAAAAGTTGCTTGGTTCGCACGGTTCCAACATCAGCCATCTGAAAGCTGATTCGCGTAAATTGTTTTTTTGAATCTAAAAATCCATTAAACAGATTATTTTTTCCGTTTAAGCTGCTATTGAATTCCTTTAATTTCGATAACTCATCGATGCCCGGCAAGGTGAAATATTTAGGGTCACCTCCGCGGTAAACTTGGTATAAGTATTTTGTAGCGGTCAACAATGACAAACCTTGCGTAAATTCAGGATACTTTGCCAGCAACTTTTCTGTACGCTTCATTTTAGCCAAAATCTCGGGTGTTAAGGCTCTTCCAGGTTCATGCGCATCAATGGAAACCTCGAATGGCATGACGCCTTTAAAGTGCTTCTCAATGAATTTTAAATCGGTGTAAATCGCATTGTCTTGTGGTAAGTCGTCGACTATGTAACCAACAGCCTCAATTTTCGTCAGACCATAAACTGAAATCCCTAAGATGACACCGATGATGCTGTAGATGAATTTGCGGTGTCCGAAAACCCAAACTTCAATACGGGTTAATAAACGATTAACACGTTTTGATTCAAAATGAGCTAAATCCTTCGCTTTTGGAGGATTTAAGTAGCTGAAGAAAATGGGTATCAACAATAATGAAAAGAGGAATGTCAACATGACATTCAGTGAAGCGACAATACCGAATTCAACCAATAACGCGGAACCCGTAAAGGCGAAAACGCCAAAACCAATCGAAGTGGTAAGGTTTGCTAAGAATAAAGTTCTTCCTATCGTTCCGGCACTCTCGATTAAGGAAGCCTCTTTATTTTGAGTCACTAAATAGGTTTCATGGTATTTATTCAACAAGAAAATCGTGTTGGGTACACCGATAACTACAATGAGGGGAGGAATTAAACCAGAAAGCAGCGTGATTTTAAAGCCAAATAATACGATTGTCGCCAAAGATGCCACAATTCCAATCAGGACGACAATCAAAGCAAAGAATACCACCTTAATGGACCTGAAAAAGTAAAACAGAATTAACGACGTAACGAGAATGGCTAATCCCAAGAATAATACAAGTTCATTGGTTACTTGTGCTGTTAATTCGGTTCGGATGAAGGGCATTCCAGAATAATGCAAAGGATGTTTATTTTCCTTCATATAGGCATCGCCGATGGCCTTGATATTTTTCACGAGGCTAATTCGACTCTTATTGTTGATCGTTTTTTGATCAATCGTGATTAACATCATATGTACCTTTAAATCTTCCGTGTAGAGAAAATTACGGTAGATGGGAAGTTGATGAAGCCGACTTTTCAACGAATCCAATTGGGCTTGCGTGCTATGCGAAGTACCTTGATAGGCCGTGCTAGTTTTAAATTGCTTGGCAGTACTATCTAGGTACAACATCGGAAGGTTAGGCAGCGCCAAAACGGATTTAATTCCGGGTTGTTGTTTGATGTCATGGTAGAGTTTATTCCAAGCATCAAATTCTTTAGGACTGAATAAATTGGGGTTTTCTAGGCCAATGACCATAATGGCCCCGTCTTCCCCATATTTCTTTTTAAACGATTCGTATAATTGAAAACGTTCATCAGATTTGGGAAGAATTTTCGCTAGTTCATAACTTAATTGAATTTGACTCGCTTCGTAGACCAATGAAATGGTCATTGCGGACAAAGCGATTAAAATTGCAATTTTATAGGCCAAAATTTGATTTGCAATCCAATTCCAGGTCTTATTCATAGTCTACTTAGGTTGTGCTAATATCGATTCCGCCACCAATAAATCTTCTGGTGTTGTAATTTTCAGGTTTGTATAATCTCCTTCGACCAAATGTATGGTGGCACCATGTGCTTCCATGACACTGGCATCATCCGTAAATAAGGGTGAATAGGTCTGGCTAAACGCCTCTTTGAGGGAGTTTAATTCAAAAATTTGGGGAGTTTGGATGATTTTGACATCATCGCGCAGAACGGATTTATACGCTTTGGCCGTCGAATTCCACAATCGGATGGAATCCTTGCTTGATACCGAAACAACACAATTCCCTTTATCGGCTGCCATATCATATGCTTTTGTGATTGTGCTAGGTTGAATTAAGGGTCTAACTCCATCATGAATGGCTACCAAACAAGACTGATTTGAATCAATGGCTGCTATGCCATTTTTGCTTGAGTGAAATCGGGTTTCTCCGCCAATGACAATTTGATGGGGAGTTTTAAGCAATATTTCTGGGTATTGATCACAGAGTGACTTCCAATAGGCGATTTGATCCTCCGGAAGTACGACGATTAAGGCTGTATTTTCGTCAGCAGCTTTGAATGCAAGGAGGGTATGATATAAAATGGGTTTGTTCTGAAGAAGCAAAAACTGTTTCGCGACGGCGCTGTTCATTCGCTGACCAGAACCTCCCGCTACAATAATTGCTATTTTTTTCAAAACAAACCCGTTTATTACTTAGATGATTAACATCACATCGCCATAGCTGAAGAAACGGTATTTCTCCTTGATAGCTTGCTTATATGCCTCTTGCACTAACTCATAACCCCCAAAAGCCGAAGTCATCATCAATAATATCGACTCTGGCAAATGGAAGTTGGTCAATAAAGCTGTAGGAATCTTGAACTCGTATGGAGGGAAGATAAATTTATCCGTCCAGCTGTTGATTGGTTTTAGGTGTCCACTCGCTGAAACGGAAGATTCTAAAGCCTTCATGACCGTCGTTCCGATTGCTAAAACTTGTTTTTTATTATCAATCGCAGCATTTACGAAATCACAAGTTTGTGGTTCGATCATGAAATGCTCTGAATCGGTTTTGTGTTTTGTTAAATCTTCAACATCTACTTGGCGGAATGTGCCTAAGCCCACGTGAAGGGTTATTGGAGAGAATTGGACACCATTTAGTTCCATGCGTTTCATCACAATTTTTGAAAAGTGAAGACCGGCCGTTGGCGCAGCAACTGCACCTACATGTTCCGCATAAATCGTTTGAAAACGCTCACGGTCATCTTCAGTAGCCGCACGCTTTAAACGAATTTCATCGGGTAGGGGAGTTTCTCCTAATTCATGAATCGCTTGCATTAAAGCGTCATGATCGCCGTCATATAAGAAACGAATGGTACGTCCGCGGGAAGTGGTATTATCAATAACCTCTGCTACAAGATCTGAATCGCCAAAATATAATTTATTGCCAACACGAATTTTACGAGCAGGGTCTACTAAAACATCCCAAAGGCGATGCTCGCGGTTCAATTCACGAAGCAAGAATACTTCAATTTGAGCACCTGTTTTTTCCTTATTTCCATAAAGACGTGCTGGGAATACTTTTGTGTTGTTTGTAACTAATACATCGCCATCGCCAAAGTAATCGACGATATCAGTAAATTTCTTATGTTCAATCGTTTTTTCTTTACGGTTCACAACCATCATGCGTGCATCTTCACGGTTTTCGGTTGGATTTAAAGCGATTAAGCTTTGGGGTAAATCGAATCTGAATTCAGATAATTTCATTCGGATGGGTTTATGTTAAATGCTGCCAAAAGGTTTTCTACGGCTGGCAGAATAATTGGAATTACAAATATACACTTTTCAAGGGGGGCTTGTCAAGACATATTTTTTAAACAATTAAGTTTGTGGCTTGTTAGCATTAAAAACAATGATAAGTGAAGCAAAAAATATCAGTATTTTGGTTTAGACGCGATTTGCGACTTGAAGATAATCATGGATTATATCAGGCTTTACGTGGGGAATGGCCCGTATTGCCAATTTTTATTTTTGATCCGAACATTCTTCTTAAATTGAATTCTAAGACCGATGCACGTGTTGAATTTATTTTGTCAGCATTACAAGCGATTCAAGATAAATTAATTGCGAAAGGAGCATCCCTGAAAGTGATCCATGCGACACCCCAGGAAGCTTATGCGCAATTAGCTGATCAATATGATATTCAGTCGATATATTGTAATCACGACTATGAAAAATATGCTAGTGTTCGGGATGAATCGATTCATGCTTGGGCCACGCAACATGGAATTAAATTTTCAACCTTCAAGGATCAAGTTATCTTTGAAAAGAATGAGGTTTTAAGTGGCCAAAATACGCCATATACTATTTTTACGCCTTATTCGCGGAAATGGAAAGAAAAGTTGGCCCAACAGCCCATTAGCGTTTTTCCATCGGAAGATCTTCAGAATTATTTAGCTTTTGCGGGCGAATTGCCTAGTCTTCCTAGTTTAGGCTTTGCCAAATCGGGTTTATTATTTCCGGACAAAACAGTTGCGACTGAAATTATTCAAGGCTATCAGGCACTTCGTGATTTCCCGGCGAAGGGGGCAACTTCTCGATTGTCAGTTCATTTGCGTTTTGGAACAGTTTCAATTCGTTCGTTGGTTAATCAAGCTAATGGAATCTCGGAAACATGGTTAAATGAATTGATTTGGCGAGACTTTTACTTTAATATCCTACATCATTTTCCTCACGTATCTGATGGACATGCGTTCCGAAAGGAATATGATCAGATGGAATGGCGAAATAATGAAGTGGAATTTGAGGCCTGGTGTTTGGGTCAAACAGGATATCCCATCGTGGATGCAGGTATGCGGGAATTAAATGCTACAGGGTTTATGCATAACCGAGTTCGCATGATCGTAGCAAGTTTTCTCGTGAAGCACTTGTTGATCGATTGGCGTTGGGGCGAAGCCTATTTTGCCGAAAAGTTATTGGATTTTGATTTTTCAGCTAATAATGGTGGTTGGCAATGGGCAGCAGGTTGCGGCTGTGATGCTGCACCTTATTTTAGGGTGTTTAATCCAACATTGCAAACACAAAAATTTGATAAAGAACTAGCTTACATTCGTAAATGGGTGCCCGAATTTCAGGAATTGACTTATCCGCAACCGATTGTTAATCATGAATTTGCGCGTGAAAGAGTTTTAGCCGCCTATAAAAAGGCTTTGGGTCGCTAGTAAATCTTTTTGCCTTGAATGGAATATCCTGACAAGTCAATGGATAAAAATCCTATTTTTAGATTTACTTCCATTTTAAATGGAATTTGATATTTGTCTTTGCTTATCCACAAGCGGATGGCATCATCGTCCTTAAATAAGTTGTTTTTGGGTAAGACAAGGGATGTGCGGATGCATTTGACAGGGCCTAAATCACTGTTAACTGTTTCAAATCCCTTTAGGATAAACCAGATTTCATAAATATTACCGTCAACAAGAACTTTTGCACTAAGCTTTTCGCCAATATTCATGCTGGCTAATTCCTTGTTTCGAAGGTAGAAATACCCCCCAATGAGGTCGAGCGTCGCAGGACTGATGTTGATGAGTTTATCTACAGGTATATTTTGCGGCGAATGAATTTTCGCCTGTCCAGTTTCCTGAGCAAAATATACTTGTTCTTGTTTTCGATAACGCCCCTCTCTTTTACGCATTTCCGTCTTAATGGGCATGAGTGAATTGACGTCTAAATAAGATGACCAATAATCCTCCACGGGTGAAAAGTACTTTAGCCAAGCGACAGTTTGTCCTAGAATTTCTACTTTTCTACAAGTGTGGTTATTAATGTTTGTAATCGAGTTACTTGTCTTAACAGAAGCCGTTGCAGCTTCGATAAAGCCTAAATGTATGCGATAATTGAGTCGTTCGTTTGCCTGAAATATTGGTTGTTCTTGGCTGTAGGTTTGAAAGTTCAGCGACAAAATTATCCATAAAAAAAACAAAATAATTGACAAGAATTTTTGATTTGTTTTCAATGGGATTAGAGACAAAGATTATATAATTAAAAGTATAAAATTTTAGTGTCAAATCTCGTATGAGATTATCAACTAATTTGATTAAAGTTTAATGTCAATTAACTATTTTTGTTAGGATTTATCGAAGGGTAAATTTAAGCAAAATTAGAATATTCAAAATTATCAATAAATATAACATGGCAAAACAATCGGATGGCGCACAAGGCTTAGCCGCAGAGAAATTAAAGGCGCTTCAGACTACCTTGGAGAAATTAGATAAGGCATATGGTAAAGGTACCGTGATGCGCTTATCAGATAGTAAAGTAATGGATGTGCCAGTTATTTCCACGGGTTCGTTGGGCTTGGATTTAGCCTTGGGAATAGGAGGTGTGCCACGCGGCCGTGTTGTTGAGATTTACGGACCAGAATCTTCGGGTAAAACGACGTTGACCTTGCATTGTATTGCAGAAGCACAAAAGGCGGGAGGTATTGCTGCTTTTGTGGATGCGGAGCATGCTTTTGATCGCGCCTATGCAGAGAAATTGGGAATTGATACCGAGAACTTATTGATATCTCAGCCGGATAATGGTGAGCAGGCATTGGAGATTGCGGAGCATTTAATTAGCTCGGGCGCTATTGATATTATTGTCATTGACTCAGTTGCTGCTTTAGTGCCTAAAGCTGAGATTGAAGGCGAGATGGGTGATTCAAAGATGGGCTTACAAGCGCGTTTGATGTCACAAGCCTTGCGTAAATTGACAGGTACAATTAACAAGACAGGATGTTGCTGTATTTTCATCAACCAATTACGTGATAAGATTGGTGTGATGTTTGGTAGTCCTGAAACGACGACAGGGGGTAATGCCTTGAAATTTTATGCTTCGGTTCGTTTGGATATTCGTCGGGCTGGTCAAATCAAGGAATCGGCAGACTCCATCACGGGTAATCGTACGCGTGTGAAGGTTGTTAAGAATAAACTAGCGCCTCCATTTAAAGTGGTAGAATTTGATATCATGTATGGGGAAGGTATTTCGAAGGCAGGAGAAATCTTGGATTTGGGTGTTGATTTAGGCGTCATTGATAAGTCGGGATCATGGTTCTCTTACAATGGGAATCGTCTGGGACAAGGTCGTGACGCAGTGAAGGACTTAATAAAGGACAATCCGGAATTGATGGAAGAGATTGAGGCGAAGATTAAAGAAAAAGTTAAAGGAGATGATTCAGCATTGTTAGATAAAGATGCTGTTGTTGCAGAATAATTCAATCATCATCTGAAATGCATAAAAAAAAGAGGCTTAGGCCTCTTTTTTTAGTTTAATGCGATATTGAAACGGTTAAATAATTTCCGGACTGTTTTCTCGACAGATTTATCGGTTTCCATGGCTTCTGAGATCGATTGAACAGCATGAATAACGGTGCTGTGATCACGTCCACCAAAGTGATATCCGATCGACTTTAAAGGTAGGTTTGTTAGCTCTTTGAGCATATACATGGCTACTTGGCGAGGAAAAACCGTTTCTTTTTTCCGGCATTTCCCTGTCAGTAATTCCATGTCCACATCGAAATGTGAAGTAATCGCTTCTAAGATATTGTCTACGCTTAACTCTTTCTCCTGGTCATTTACAATGCTTTTAAGCGTAGATTTGGCAAGTTCTAAATCAATTTCCTTGCGTGTTAGTGAAGCTTGAGCCATCAAAGAAATAATCACCCCTTCTAATTCACGTACGTTCGTTTGAATCGAGTGCGCTAAGTATTCTAATACATCAAAATTAATTTGAATACCATCATCTTGTAATTTCTTTTGGATAATGGCAATGCGCGTTTCAAAATCAGGTTGTTGTAAATCTGCCGTAAGGCCCCATTTGAATCGACTGAGTAGGCGATCTTCCATGCCTGCTAAATCACGCGGTGCTCGATCCGAAGATAAAATGATTTGTTTGCCTGATTGATGTAAATGATTGAAGATGTTAAAGAACGTTTCTTGTGTTTTTTCTTTTCCTGAAAGGAATTGAACATCATCAATGATTAAGACATCAACTTGTAAATAGAAATTGGTAAATGTCTCAATCGAGTTATTCCGAATGGCATTTACAAATTGATTAGTGAATTTTTCTGTGGAGACATACAAGACAAATTTATCAGGAAATTGATTTTTTATTTCATTTCCGATCGCTTGTATTAAGTGTGTTTTGCCTAATCCTACACCTCCATAAATCATCAAAGGGTTAAATGAGGTTAATCCAGGCTTGTTGGCTACAGCCATGCCGGCTGCCCGTCCTAATCGGTTGCAATCGCCCTCGATAAACTTTTCAAATGTGTATTTAGGAATTAAATAAGAGTCTAATTCCAACGAATCTAAATCCTTGAATTGAAATGGATTGCTTTGTGCTTGAACTTGAGGAGCGACGTCATTCCGATAGGAATTAGAATTTTGTCCCTGTTGGTTTATCGTAGGCAAGTTGAACGTCAGCGGAGGATTTTTTCTGTCCCCTTTGTCCACAACAATTGAATATTCGAGCATGCCACGTTTCCCAACTGTTTGGTCGATGGCTTTGCGAAGTGTGCCTACAAAATTTTCCTCTAGCCATTCGTAGAAGAATTGTGAAGGTACTTGAATTGTTAATGTATTATTGGTAAATCGGAGCGGTACGATGGGACTAAACCAGGTCGAAAATTGTTGTTCAGAAATATCCCCCCGGATGATTTCCAAACATTTGTTCCACAATTCTTTTACCTCGTTATGCATCTAATTTGTACGCGTTATTATTTTTTTGGGGTCAACAATTTCTTAGTGAAGCTATTCCATGCTAGAATGGCTTGACCTTTTTTATAAATTTTATTCCTAATGGTTGGGTACTGCTAAAAACTAAAAAGTTTTTATTGAGCGGGGAGACAAAAATAGTAAAATTCGGGGGTGTTGCAAATTCGAAAAAATTAATTTTACCCAAAATAGTTGTAGTAAAATTTGGACCTAAAAATTGTTCAACAATACAGCCACTCTGAGGGCTTTCTACTTGAAAAAGTCAAATAAAAAAAATCAAAAATATTTTGAATAAAAATCGTATTTGAAAATATAGTAAATGCTTTGAAAATCGAAAATATTCGCATAAGAAGTTGATTGTCAAGTTCTTGTGAATAAAATTCGAATATTATTAGGGATGAATGACTAAAAGCTTTTCGGGAAGTAGTTCGATGTCAATGACTTGAGTTTGTGTTTGTAAACTTTCCCCATCCAAATGATAGTATATCCCAAGGGGGCATTGAACTTGAATGGATTTTGCTTGGTTTACTTCGACCAATGGATGTTGATGAATTCGTTTCGAAAATAGGCTAATTCCAAGTTGGGCTTTTTGCCATAAATTGCCATTTTTTATTTTAACTATTTCAAAAAGAGCGTCTTGCAGATTTGAAATAGGTGAAATGTAAGCGTTGTTTCCAAATTGATTTGCATTGGCAATTGTTAAGGAAAAGTAGTTTTGTGTCGCATCCATTCCGACTTTTATTTTAATAGTGTCAAAAGAACGAAATGCTTGTAAACTCGCCTTGATGTAATTTCGTAGTCCTCGACCATTTCCTGCATGAAATAGTGCTGCAACATAGGCGTCAAATCCGATTCCTGCGGTACAAAAAAAAGCTCGTTTATTCCAACCAATTACATCAATGTAATCCGCATGACCATGAAGTGCAATTGCTAGTGCTTTTTGTGTTTTCATGGGTATGTTCAAGTGCCTAGCTAAGCCATTACCTGATCCCAAGGGAATAATGCCCATAGGGATATTACTCCCTTTCAGTGCATTTCCTATTTCATTTATTGTGCCATCGCCTCCAATAGCAACAATTCTATTGGGATTAGCAGGTAGGATCGATTTGATAAGTTCTGCTGCATGATTGGGGTATTCCGTAAGTAATAGCTGTGAATTTGGAATCTTTTGTATTGTATTTATCAACTTTTGTCGATATCTATTACTTTTGTTTCCGGCGTTTGGATTGTAGATAAAATAAACCATGCAGTGATTTTTATGCAATTTACCGCCATTTTTTAAATAAAAGATAATAATATGATCAAAGTAGGAGATTGCTACGAAATTGAATTTTCATTCACGCAGGATCAAGTCAATGATTTCTGTCAGATATCAGGTGATTTTAATCCCTTACATTGGGATGAAGCTTTTGCTGCAACGACCCCATTTAAAAAGCCGATTATTCATGGCGCTTTAATTGCCAGTGTGTTTTCGCGTGTGATGGGAATGGAATTTCCTGGTTCAGGAAGTGTTTATTTAAAACAGGTTTCGGAGTTTAAGCGTCCTTTGTATGTAGGTCAAACCTATCAGGCAAAATTTGAAGTTGATTCAGTCAATGATTTGAAGCACACAGCTGAAATAAAAACGCAGGTCTTTGAAATGGAAAGGGGAAAAATAATGGTGGATGGAATTGCCTCTGTCATGCATGCGGATCTTTTTTAGAAAGTATTGAACATAAAAAAAAGCCCGATGTCGGGCTTTTTTTATTGCTTAGAAATCTGCAATTATTTCGCTGCGTTCTTTTTCTCTTGAACTTCAGTACGGATTTCTTGAGCCAAAGTTTTCAATTGTTGAAGACCTCCTCTAACACGAGTTCCAGCTGCCTGGTTTCCTTTGTCGTAGAATTTTTCGAAATCACCTTCTAATGATAAAATTAGGTCTTTCACTTGTGCAAATCTGCTCATAATAATTTGAATTTTTAGGTTGTAAAAAAATTAGATTGTCTTTATTCGCTGTT
>JBEEOB010000099.1:0-6209 GCA_041191865.1 Bacteroidota bacterium | reverse complement strand
GATGAATATTATCAATAATTTGTACCTTTGGAAAAATTTTACGCCTACGTTTATTTAACCCCTACGAAATGAGTGTTTTAGTTAACAAGAATTCGAAAATTATAGTACAAGGTTTTACAGGAACAGAAGGTTCCTTCCATGCCGAGCAAATGATTGCTTACGGTACGCAAGTGGTAGGAGGGGTAACCCCAGGAAAAGGAGGAGCAACTCACTTAGATCGTCCTATTTTTAATACGGTTGCTGATGCTGTTGCGAAAACAGGAGCAGATACATCGATTATTTTTGTTCCACCCGCATTTGCTGCGGATGCAATTATGGAAGCGGCGGATGCTGGTATCAAAGTGATTATTTGTATCACGGAAGGTATCCCGACAAAAGACATGATTGTTGCGAAAGAATATATTCAAAATCACGAATGTCGTTTAATCGGGCCAAACTGCCCAGGTGTTATGACAGCTGATGAATGTAAAGTAGGTATTATGCCAGGCTTTATCTTCCAAAAAGGTCGTGTGGGTATTGTTTCAAAGTCAGGTACGTTGACGTATGAGGCGGTAGATCAATTAACAAAAGCGGGTTTAGGCCAAACAACAGCCATCGGAATCGGTGGTGATCCAATCATTGGAACAACAACAAAAGAAGCTGTTGAGTTATTAATGAATGATCCTGAAACGGAAGGTATCGTTATGATTGGTGAGATTGGTGGAGGCATGGAAGCTGAAGCAGCTCGTTGGATCAAAGCTGATGGAAACCGTAAACCTGTCGTAGGATTCATTGCTGGTCAAACAGCGCCGAAAGGTCGTCGTATGGGTCACGCAGGTGCAATCATTGGTGGTGCTGATGATACAGCTGAAGCGAAAATGAAGATCATGCAAGAGTGTGGTATTCACGTAGTTTACTCGCCAGCGGATATCGGTGAAACGATGATCAAAGCATTAGCTGGAAAATAATTCAATAAGGATGATTCCTTTTATTCCAAAATCTGCTAGTCATTTTCCTATGGGGAAGATTAGCAGATTTTTTTTGTTGATTATCTTGCTGCTTTCCTCCGAGTTGAAGGCCGCACAATGGCAGCATGTACAACCATTAGATAAAGCTTGGTTGGTTTATCAGCCGACCTTAAAAACCTTTCTTCCATACATCCCCGGAAAACATTATAGTTTTAAATCTAAATCGCTCGCAATCCCACTAAGTGAGTTTCCTAATACCTATTTGCGATTGGAATTAGATGGCGATTATGTACTTTTTTTGCAAGGTACTTTTCATAGTCATCTGGAAAAAGGGAAAATGTATCGCTGGTCGATTGACAGTTTGAAGCAAATTTATCCCGCTTCTGCTCCCTTGTACCTGAGTTTCTATCAAGCGAATATGGCGGGTATTCCTAAGAACGTCTTATTAGAAAGAAAAGTTGAGGAATATAATGCCGCATTTTCGGATATGATGAATTTACGTCAGCGAAATGCTTATTTATTCAACCAGTTTTTTGGTTCATCGTTTTTATTGGTTTTGTTTTTCTTGGGTGTATTATATGCTGCATTTCCCCGGTATTTTGCAGCCTACTTTCGCTTCTCGGATTGGATTCACTGGGAGATTAAAGAAGAAGTATTGTTGAAGAATGCCTTCGCTTTTCCAAATTTATTGGTCATCGGTCTGTTAAGTTTTATAACCGCTTGTTTTTCTTTTTACAATGGATTGCTTAATCAATCCAATGATGCCTTTTTTGAGTCGCAAGAGAATTTGCAGCGTTTTTTGCCAACCATTGGTTTTATCCTTTCGCGGACCTTGTTGGGGTTTGCCTTGTTTGTCAGTCGATATTTTGTTTACAAACTATTTACCAATTTATTTCGACTACCGCATATTGCAGAGGCGCATTACTTCAAATCAGTTCAGGCTAATCTTCAATTCTTTATTGTGTTATTTAGTTTGTTGAGTCTGTTTTCTGTGTACATGGGGCCTATGTACTCAGTGAATCTCACCTACATATCGTATGTTATTACAGCCTATTTTGTTGTTCGGGCTATTTACTTTTTTCAAGTATTTCGCCGGAGCTATCAGGTGAATCAATTGTCCTTACTCGCCTATTTGATTTTGATGGAAGGTCAAGTTATGGTATTTGGACTACGTGAATTGATTTTTCCGGAATACATGTAGGGGCAGATAATTATTTGATAAAATTTGTCGTATATTTGCAGGCATTTTCAGTTTAAGGCCAAACGAGAGTGCTTAATTTGAATATTTCATTATGAGTTTAGTTGCAAATGTTGCTCAACCCGATGTTAATCGGTTGAAAAAAGTCAAAAGTATCCTAGTTACCCAAGCTGCGCCTGCAGATGCGGCTAAATCTCCCTATTTCGAGATAGAGCGTAAATACGATGTTAAGGTAGATTTTCGCTCATTTATCGATGTTAAAGGGATTTCATTCAAGGATTTCAGAAAGCAAAAAATTGATATTTTATCGCATACTGCGATTATTTTCACGAGTCGAAATGCGATTGATCATTTCTTTCGCATTTGTAAAGAGGCGAAGATTGAGGTGCCTGCCGACATGAAATATTTCTGTATTACTGAGCAAACGGCGAATTATCTACACAAATACATTGTGATTCGTAAGCGTAAGATTTTTACAGGAACCAAGACGGCATTGGATTTGTTAGAAGTGATCAAAAAGCACAAGACGGAGAAATTCATGTTCCCTTGTTCGAATAAGCGCCAAAAAGATTTACCAGATTACATGGGCACAAATGATTTCCAATTAACGGAGGCCGTAATGTATGAAACTGTTTCGGCAGATCTTTCGGATTTGGAAGATGTTTTCTATGACGTGATTGCCTTTTTTAGTCCATCAGGAATTACCTCATTGTTTGAGAATTTTCCGGATTTTAAGCAAAACAACACTAGATTAGCTGCTTTTGGACCAACAACCGCGCAAGCTGTTCACGATGCCGGGTTAATTTTAGATATTCAGGCTCCTATGCCCAATGCTCCATCCATGACCGGGGCCTTGGAACATTACATCAAGCAAGCCAATAAATAATTGAAAAGCTCCTTTAGGAGCTTTTTTTTGTTAGAAGCTAACCCAATAGGCTTATTTTGTTTATTTTTAGCTCAGCTTTTGCTAATACATAATCATGCAGGGATTTAAACACGTTTTGGGCTATTTTTTCATGTTTTTGCTGATAACCAGTATCAACGTGGAGTTACATGCACAACAAATGCCGGGCTTAAGTTTGTATCACCTCAATTCGCTTTATTATAACCCCGCTGCCGCTGGTGCAGGCCGAGATGCTTATGTGCAGGCTCAATATCGAAATCAATGGACATCTTATGAAACTTCACAAGATGGGAATGGGAATCTGGGTACAAGTATCGTAGGAGTATCACTTCCATTAAACTTTCAGCACTTAGGTATGGGCTTGATTGTGATGAATGATAAAACGCCATCGGGTGTGGGCCAACAAGTCATACGATTGCAAGTAGCATATCATTATCCCATGAGTAATGGTGCACAATTTTCGGTGGGACTTGGTTTTGGTATGCAGAGTAAGTCTTTCGACGGTCGAATTTTCCGAGTTCGAGATGTGAATGATCCGCTGGCCGTCGAACTGTCTGGTAAACAGGTTTCTCAGGCTGTACCTGATTTTAATGCAGGTATAATGTATAGTTCTGACCTGTTGGAAGTTGGTTTGGGTATTTCGCATTTGAACCAATCGGCCTATGATTTTGGTAGCCCAAGTCTTCAATTAACAAACGAACTCGCTGCGAATATGCATGTTAAAGCAAATTTGTCCATCAATGACCGTTTTGAATGGAGTCCTTTTGCTCAATTGAATTATTATAATGGATTTGTATTGCCTCAGTTGGGGGCGAAGGTAATCTTTCAACAACAGTTTTGGGCAGGAGGTGGGTTTCGTTGGGATGATGCCGCTACCTTGATGGCTGGTGTATCATTTTTGAATCGGCGGTTGGACTTAGCATATGCGATGGATTTGTCACTAATCAATGCTGCCGTTAAATCGAATTTGTCTCATGAGGTGCAGTTGCGATTTGTATTACCTAGTTTCCAGAGCACTAGTCGCTTCGTTCCGATCAAGACGCCTCGGTTTAAGTAAGGAATCTTGAAGTTGTCACAAAAAAATGGGGATATTTTACATGTATTATTAGAAAATCCCTTAATTTTGAGGAATTTGATTTAATTGTGTATGCTGTACAAGTTGAACACAATTTTTTAAGATTGATCTCGTTTAAAAAAAAGATATAATAATTCGTCTTTATGAATTTTAAATTTGTTGGAAAGCCTTTGACACTCATGTTGTCAGCCCTTGCCTTAACTGCAATTCTTGCGAGTTGTGGAGGTTCTAAGGGAGGCTCAAGTAGTTCTAAAACCCTTAGTAGTGCTAAAGGTTCATCTTCTTCAAAGAAGGGAGGGTTGAAAATTGGTAAGGCTGCGAAAGATGCACCAGGCATAGAGAACGGAGAAATTGTTGCTAGTTCACGTAAAGGATGGAGTCAACCTACGCCTTATGGGATGGTGCTTGTACCTTCTGGGAGTTACATGATGGGGCAGGCTGATGAGGATGTTTCTCGCTCGGGAATAAGCTTTAACAAGCGTGTGACCGTTGCAGCATTCTACATGGATGACACCGAGATTACCAATCATGAGTATCGTCAATTTACAAATTCTTTATTGAAAGATTCTGTTTCCGTTTTAGGAGAAGATAAAATCATGACGGAGTTTTACCCGGATACGACGGTTTGGAAGAGTGATTTTACCTACCATAACGGGGATCCCATGTTAGAGTATTATTTCTCAAGCCCTGCCTTTGATCAATACCCCGTTGTAGGAGTTAGTTGGGAAGCTGCCAAGTATTTCTGCTTGTGGCGTTCCAAAATGATGAATGAATATCGTAAAAAGCAAGGTATGTACATGTTGCCTCGATTTGAGTTGCCATCAGAGTCTGAATGGGAATGGGCTGCACGTGGTGGACGAGCTTCTGGGAAATACCCTTGGGGGAATCCGTATGTAGCAAATGCGAAGGGTTGTTTAATGGCCAACTTTAAACCGCATCGTGGAAATTATGATGCCGATGGGTATGCTTATACATCGCCTGCGAATGCATATGATCCCAATGACTTTGGTTTATACAATATGTCGGGTAACGTAGCTGAATGGTGTGAAGACGCTTATTCTGACAATGCTTCAGCGGTAACTTGGGATTTAAATACAGTTAACAAAGATGCTGATGAGCCGCGTAAAGTAGTTCGCGGTGGTTCATGGAAAGATATTGCCTATTATTTGGAGACAGGTACGCGTGCATATGAATTGCAGAATAAGCGCCGTTCATACATTGGTTTTAGATCTATGATGCGTTACCTAGGAAGACCAGCTTTAAAGAAATAATTCAAAAAGAAATAAAAGATTAATCAAATGAAAGGATTAGAAAAATCAATCAATGTGGTAGCGAGTTTTGGTGCTGCTGTTGTTATCATTGGAGCATTATTTAAAATCGTTCACTGGGAAGGTGCGAATGAGATGTTGATGGTCGGTATGTTTACAGAGGCTGCCATCTTTATTTTGTTTGGTGTATTATACATTCAAGCGAAGCCCGAAAAAGAATATAGTTGGGAAAACGTTTATCCTGAATTAGTAGGTGGAGAAGCCGTTGCACGTCCAGCTGGAAATGGTTTAGGTAATTTGGCTAATCAAACAGGTTTAGGCGCTGATGTAGTTGAAAATTTGACGAAAAGCTTGAAAGGTTTAACTGAGACAGCCAACAGCTTACAAGAAATTTCAAAAGCTACGGGTGCTGCAAATGACTTTGTTCAATCCTTGAACGCTTCTTCAGCTTCATTAGGCTCATTGAATAAAACAGTTTCTGACGCGAATGCTTCGTTAGGTTCTATTTCGATTTCTTCAACAGAAGCTGCCAAATATGCGCAGCAATATGCGAAAGCCGGTGATCAATTAGCTGCTTTGAATGCGATTTATGAAACTGAAATTCAAGAATCTAGCAAGCATTTGAAGGCCATCAATGGTTATTACGGAAATGTTAATACAACAGTCGAGCAAATTGCAGCTACGTCAAAAGACGCGGAGCAATTCAAAGCAGAATTAGCTAAGTTGAATGCCAACATTCAGGCATTAAATCAAGTGTATGGCAGCATGTTGACTGCTATGAAAGGATAATTATTGATTTTATTACAGCTTAGATAAT
>JBEEOB010000098.1:0-5545 GCA_041191865.1 Bacteroidota bacterium | reverse complement strand
TTTGCGAACATTTTAATTCAAAAAGGAAAAAATACATGTTAATTATTTCGATCAAAGAGAACGAGTCAATTGATAAAGCCCTTAAGCGCTTTAAAAAGAAGTTTGAAAAAACAGGTGTAGTAAAAGAATTACGTAGAAGATCTGCTTTTGAAAAACCATCAATCGCTCGTCGTACGGAAATGATTCGTGCTGCCTATAAGCAAAAGACATACGGAAATATCAACAACTAGTTTGTTTCGATTTTTCTTAGAATTGACTACTTTCGATCTATGAATCGCGAAGTAGTCAATTTTTTTTTACAACATCTTCAAGTAGAACGGCGATTAAGTCCTTTAACGCTGCGATCCTACGAAATTGACCTCCTCCAATTTCTTGATTTCTTGGCGCTCGACACCCTTCAAATTAACGAAATCAAGCCCCAAACCATTCGATTATGGCTCGTAGCGCTATCCAATCAAGGCATTCAAAACCGATCGATTAATCGGAAACTTGCTACACTTAGAACCTATTTTAAATACTTACAACGCCGCGGCGATGTAACAGAAAATCCCATGCAAACCATCCGTATGGTTAAAACGAGTAAGTCGCTTCCAACTTATTTACGCGAATCTGAAATGGAACAGGTTTTTGCCCAGCAAGTTTTACCGAAAAACACCTTCGAAGAAGTACGCGACCAACTTGTATTAATGCTACTCTATGGAACGGGTATGCGTTTGGCAGAGTTAATTCAACTGTCGAACCAACAAATAAATCTTGCTTCAAAAACCTTACGGGTTATCGGGAAACGCAACAAGGAGCGTATCATTCCAATGCCCCAACTGCTGGTTGACCTCGTCAAACAATATCAATCACTTAATCCATTTCATAGCCAATCCTTGCTGCTAACCAACAAAGGGGAACCCTGTTATCCCATGTTTGTCCAACGATTAGTAAAGAAATATTTGGGGGAGGTCAGTACAATGGAGAAACTATCTCCACACGTGTTGCGGCATAGTTATGCGACCCACTTATTAAATCGAGGTGCGGATTTAAATGCTATTAAAGAATTATTGGGGCATGCGAATCTTGCGGCCACACAGGTATACACGCACAATTCCATGGAAAAATTAAAAGAGATCTATAAACAAGCGCACCCCAAAGCCTAACGGATCATGGGACCTTGTTGGTTTATCTGAGAAACATAATACTCAGAACCAATCCCAACCGAATTAAAGGCCTTAGACATCGCGATAGCCACTTGATTCGCAGTCTCTTCTCCTTTCGACAAGGCAAACAAGGAAGGACCCGACCCTGAAATGGAACATCCTAATGCACCAGCTCCCAATGCGGCTGCTTTAACTTCTTGAAATTGAGGAATTAAGATAGACCTGGCAGGCTCCACAATAACATCCACGAGTGAACGTCCAATCAAATCATAGTCTGCAGTTAACAAACCTGCTACTAAACCCGCTACATTACCCATTTGGGTAATCGTTTTACCTAAGGTTATTTCCTGCTCTAAGATCCGACGCGCATCTTTGGTATTCACCTCGATCTGCGGATGCACAATACTCGCATACAAATCCGTCGGCGTTTGCAGTTGGATGATATCCAAAGGATCATAACTCCGAATAACAACAAAGCCGCCCAACAGACTAGGTCCAACATTATCGGCATGGGCAGAGCCGCAAGCAACACGTTCGCCTTCCATCGCGAAAGGCAACAAATCTTTCTGACTTAATGGCTTACCCATCAACTCATTCGCGGCAAAAACACCTGCCACAGCAGAAGCAGCTGAAGACCCCAAACCGGAACCTAAAGGCATGTCTTTGTGCAAGGAAAGCTCAAAACCCTGATCAGGCTGACCGATAAATTCCAAATACTTTAAAATGGCTATACCCGCGGTATTTTTGGCAACTTCTTTAGGCAATCGGCCATCATCTCCCGTAATTTCTTTAATCACAATCCCAGGAGTCGACTTTTTCGTCAACACTACCTCATCACCAGGTCGATTAACCGCGAAACCAAAAATATCAAATCCACAAGCTACATTCGCTACCGTTGCTGGGGCATATACGCGTATACTTTCCATATTATGACAAATAGCTACCGATTGAAACAATATCCGCAAAAACGCCAGAAGCAGTCACTTCCGCACCCGCACCAGGCCCTTTAATCACCAAGGGACGATCATGGTAGCGTTTTGTTGTAAAGGCAATAACATTATCAGCACCATCCATCTGATAGAAGGGGTGATCAGCACCAACCGCACGCAATCCAATCGATATCTTTTGATTTTCTAATTTGGCAATATACCGCAGCACTTTCTGATCGGCATATGCCTCATTCACCATGGCTTCAAAGTATGCATTCGCCTTGTCTAATTCCTCAAAAAAAGCATCCACCGTAGGAGCAGCCTCACAGGCAGGTGGAATAATTTTTTCGATGGTGATATCAGCAAATTCCAATTTCAAGCCGATTTCTCTACTCAAAATCAAGATCTTACGCGCCACATCCATACCACTCAAATCTTCGCGCGGATCTGGCTCAGTATAGCCTTTCGCCTTCGCTTCACGCAATACGGCAGCGAACGATTTACCAGGCACAAATTGATTAAACAAGAATGATAAAGTTCCCGAAAGGATACCCTCAATCTTTTCAAAGCGGTCACCGGAAGCGATTAATCCTTGCAAGGTATTAATAACGGGTAAACCAGCCCCCACATTCGTCTCGTACATAAACTTCACCCCTTTGCTTAACGCTGTTTGGTGCAAAGCCGCATATTGTGCGTAAGGTCCAGAATTTGCGACTTTATTCGGGGTTACGACCGAGACATTCGATTCAAAAAGCCCTAAATAATGTTGGTGTATTTCCTTACTTGCCGTACAATCCGCGAAGATAGAATTGGGCAAGTTTAATTGTTTAATTTGACCTACAAAAGTATCTAAAGACGCCGAAACACCCGTTGAATCCAATAATTCAATGGCTTGATCAATCGGTATACCAACCGGATTAATTAATTGTTTGCGCGAATTCGCGATGCCGACCAATTGGATGCGTAGGCCTTTGTATTTTTCTAAATAATGTTCTTGGCCGACCAATTGCATCAACAATGTTTTACCAATCAAGCCAGCGCCCACTAAATACAAGTTCAAAGTCTTGATTTGAGAGAAGAAGAATGTCTCATGAATCACATTCAGAGCCTTTGAAAGATCTTTTTTCTCAATGACGACGGATATATTCAACTCGGAACTACCTTGCGCCGTCGCAACAATGTTTATTCCATTTTTACCCAAAACGGAGAATAATCGCCCACTTACACCTGTATGCTTACGCATCCCCTCGCCTACTACAGCGATGACAGATAAATCTTGTTGAATGTCAATGCCCTCAATATCACCTGATGCAATTTCTTGTGCGAATTCTTTGGCTAAAATCTTATCAACCTTTGAGGCAACTTGTGGATCAATGGCAAAACAAATGGAATGTTCTGAAGAAGCCTGCGATATCAATACGACTGAGATCTTCTCTTTGGCAAGCACAGTAAACAACTTGGCAGAGACGCCAGCAACTCCTATCATTCCAGAACCTTGGACATTCACAAGTGCCAATTCATCAATGGAACTTATTCCTGTGATAATAAAAGGACTCGGTGATGAAACCTTGGAAACAACAGTCCCTTCAAATGCTTGATTAAAAGTATTCAACACCCGAATGGGTATATTTTTCGCGAAAGCTGGTTGCAACGATGGAGGGTAGATAACCTTCGCACCAAAATGTGTTAATTCCATCGCTTCTGCATAGGAAATCGAAGGAATCGTGAAAGCTGCGGCCACTTTTCGTGGATCTGCTGTCATCATGCCATCGACATCCGTCCAGATCTCAATCTCATTCACTTGCAAAGCCGCGCCAAAAATAGACGCGGTATAATCAGAACCTCCCCTTCCTAATGTGGTAGTATCTCCAGCTTCATTGGAACCTATAAAACCTGTAATCAAAGCGATTTCATACGGATGTGCATTGAAATCTGCTTGAATCAAGGCATTCGTCTCAGCGAATCGTACTTCAGCCTTTCCGAACTGATGATTTGTTTTAACAACATCTCGTGCGTCCAAAAATCGAACAGGCAAACCACGTTGCTTCAAAATTGCCGTAATTAAAGCGGTTGATAAGCGCTCACCAAAACTAACTAATAAGTCGGAGGTCTTAGGCGAAATCTCTTGAATCAAATTAATACCTTTCAATACGTCACGTAATTCATTGACCAAGGTACGAATCTGAGCAATGACTTGTGATTGTGCAGTAACCGGAATAAAATGACGTATTACCTCAAAATGACGCGCTTCTAAGGCTTCGATGATCGTGGGCTCAAGCGACTTTTTACTAGCCGCAGTTGAACCTGCTGCTAATAAAGCATTGGTTACGCCACTCATGGCAGAAAACACAACAGCGAAAGAAGATTTTACTTGATGATTGGCTTCGATAATTGCCAAAACTGATTCGATACTCGCAATGCTCCCACAACTGGTACCACCGAATTTTAATATTTTTTCCATTAGAAAAGAAAATGAAATGATCCTTAGCTCTACAAACAGCTAAGTAAAGTCTACAAATATACTAGTTTAAGCGGTATTTCCCCCAAGAACTCTGTGCCCTTTCCGTTTTCTTTTCGAAATTTTCTGATAATTATCAGACAAGATGGAAATAGTACCATCTACTTCTAAAACCGCCAAATTCACATCAGTAATCGAACTAACACCATGTTCGCGAATGGCAGCATTCAATTGCTCGAGATCTAAAGAGGCATTTGCCATAGCAGCATCATTTACATTCCCTTGATAAACTAAGATTATAGGCTCCCCTTCAACTACTTTTCGAAGCGAAGGAAACAGAAACTCAAGTTTTTTTATAACGAAATTAGCCGAAAATAAGGCAAAAGCTGCTACCAATCCTCCCGAAAGCGATGAATCAGAGCCTACCATGGCATTTTGAACGGAGTTTGAAATCAATAAGATAAACACAAGGTCTACAACAGACAATTGTGCAAATTCTTTCTTCCCAAAAAGACGAATAGCCGCCACGATGAAAACGTAGACGGCTATTGACTTGAGGGCGATGATAACATAGCCTTCCATATTACTTTTTCTTTTCGGCTGCCATCACCATTGAAAGGTTATTCTTAGCAGCTAAATCATATACATCCGTTAAATCTTGAACCGTTCTTGATTTATCAATGGAGATAATCAAGGAATTGGCTTTTTTCGTTTTTAAGATTTCTTTCAATTGGCCATCTACTTGATCCAATGCAAAAGGTGTTGCATTTCCATCAATGAAGAAGTTATTGCTCGCATCCACAGATACCCGAATGGATTCCACGACGGGTGGAGTCACTTTCGTCGAATCTGCTTTTGGCAACAATAAACGAATCGCATCCGGAGATGCCAAGGTCGAAATCATTAAGAAAAACATCAATAGAAAAAATAGAATATCCGCTAGGGCGCCTGTTTCTACTTCCGATGCTTCTCGTTCGCGCTTTCTAAAATTCATAGGATAATTTATTTTTTAT
>JBEEOB010000097.1:0-26447 GCA_041191865.1 Bacteroidota bacterium | reverse complement strand
AAATATACCTAAATTCACAAAAAATTTGTTCAATGTCGGTAGGCCATTTTTTCGATACGGATCTTTCGCAATTACGCGGCATGACTCCCACCCGTCTCAGTTTACTCCAAACGGAGCTGGGCCTATTCACGTTTGGCGACCTCATTCAGTATTACCCTTTTCGCTACGAGGACCGAACACAAATTCATCGAATCGCCGAAATAACGGACCAAATGGAGCATGCGCAGTTTATTGGTCGCATTCGCTACAAAGAAAAATTAGGAAATGGATCTAAACAACGCATCGTTGCAGAATGTTGTGATGAAAGTGGATGCATTGAACTTGTTTGGTTTCAAGGGGTTAAATGGCTCGAAAAATCGCTCGTCACCGGCGTTGATTATTTATTTTATGGCAAGCCTGCTTCCTTTAACGGACAATTGCAAATGACGCATCCGGAAATGGAAGTCTTCAAAGGATCCAACCATACGGAAAAATTTTACCAGCCGGTTTATTCGCTCACGGAAAAACTGCGCAAAAAATACATGGATAGCAAGGTCATTGCGGGATTACAACGCACCTTACTGGGGGCAGCTTTCGCGCACATTCGAGAAACCTTACCCATGGAAATCATCCAACAATTTCGCCTGGTTTCCAAACAAGAAGCGCTCTATCATATTCATCACCCGCAGAGTGAAAACTGGTTACATCAAGCTAGGCGCCGACTGAAATTTGAGGAATTGTTTTACAATCAATTGCGCTTGATTAAGCAGAACTTGGTACGTAAAGAACAATTCCCAGGACAAGTATTCGCCTCCGCTGCATTATTAACGACCTTTTATCAAGATCACATGCCCTTTGATTTGACAGGCGCGCAGAAAAAGGTAATCCGAGAAATCTTTCAAGATATGAAGTCGGGCAAACAAATGAACCGACTATTGCAAGGGGATGTAGGATCTGGAAAAACCATCGTGGCCTTTATATCCATGTTGCTTTCCATCGATAATGGCGCTCAAGCTTGCATCATGGCGCCGACCGAAATTTTGGCTGACCAACATTACCAGGGCTTAAAGAAATTTGCAGATGTGCTCGGTATCACCATCGCGAAACTGACAGGTTCTGTGAAGAAAAAAGATCGTGTCGGCTTACTCGCGGATTTAGCTTCCGGTGAACTGAAAATATTGGTGGGGACCCATGCGATTTTTGAGGATGTTGTCCAGTTTCATAATTTGGGTTTATGTGTCATTGATGAACAACATCGTTTCGGCGTGGCACAACGGGCTAAACTTTGGGACAAAAACAAAGCGATTCATCCCCATGTTCTTGTCATGACTGCGACACCCATACCGCGCACATTGGCAATGACACTCTATGGGGACTTAGACGTTTCGGTAATCGACGAATTACCCGTGGGGCGCAAACCGATTCAGACCACGCACCGGTATGACAGTCACCGACTACAAGTGTTTGCATTTATAGAACATGAATTAGCGAAAGGCAGACAAGTTTACATTGTCTATCCCCTGATTGAAGAATCTGAAAAAATGGATTTTAAGGACTTAATGGATGGCTATGAGAGCATTTCACGCGCCTTTCCACAAGTACCATTGGGTATTTTGCATGGCAAAATGAAGCCGGCGGATAAGGATATCGAAATGGCGCGTTTTGTCAAGCATGAAACCAAAATCATGGTGGCAACCACGGTGATCGAGGTTGGGGTGAATGTTCCCAATGCATCCATCATGATTATTGAAAGTGCAGAGCGTTTTGGTTTGTCTCAATTGCATCAATTGCGCGGTCGGGTCGGTCGGGGAGCTGAACAGAGTTATTGCATTTTAATGACGGACTACAAATTAAGCGCCGATACGAAGAAGCGAATTGAGACGATGGTACGGACCAATAATGGTTTCGAGATTGCTGAAGTGGATTTACAATTGCGTGGGCCTGGGGATATCACGGGTACACGCCAAAGTGGGGCCATTGATTTAATGATTGCGGATTTGGCGACTGATGGTGAGATATTAAAAGTAGCCCGTGAAACGGCCATCAAGATTTTAGAAGAGGATCCTCATTTAGCGTTAGACCGCCATTTAATGATTCGCGAGCAAGTGATGCAACAACGCAAAGAGACGACCAACTGGGCACGCATTAGCTAATCACCACTTAACCTTTGGCAATCCTCCAAGGTTTGCCAAAGGTAGTGGGGGAAAATTTAATTTAGGTTGGGATCGTCCGGATACGTTGATAAAACGCGAAAATTACCACCTTTCTGATAAAGTACCTTGCGCCATAGTTTACCCGGCTCTTCTTCAAACACATCTTCAATTCGCGCCTGGGAAACCATCCAGGCATTCGATTTTAATTCGCGGTCTAATTGGCCTGCCGACCAGCCCGAATATCCGATAAAAAACTTAATCTCTTGAAAAGAAATCGTCCCATCGACAACCGCTTCAATTGCTTGTTCGAAATCGCCAGCCCAGAATAAACCCGGGCTAATTTCTTGACCCCCTTGAATGAGATCTGGCCGCCGATGAATAAATTGTAATATCGTAGGATCCACCGGTCCACCAGCAAACAAGGAAATTTCACCCATCAATTTGGCATCCATCATGGAATCCAAAATCACTTCTTGAGGTTGTGTAAGCACTAAGCCAAACGAATGGGAACTTGTATGCTCACACAAGAGAATCACCGCGCGTTTAAAGGAAGGATCCTCCAAAAAAGGCTCGGAAATCAACAAAACACCTGGTTTCAAGTCAGATGGGCTAGGCATAAAAAAGAAATTTGTAAGTTTGTTGCGAATATAAACGCACAAACTATGCACGTCTACCTCTCATTAGGAGGCAATCTAGGAAATACTCAGGAAATATTTAAAGCTTGTTATCCGATGATTGAAAATAAAGTTGGGGGTATCCTCCAACAATCCAGCCTCTACCGAACGGCTGCATGGGGATTGCAAGATCAAGCCGATTTCATCAATCAGGTTATTTTAATCGAAACAGTACTGAGTCCGCATGCGATTTTATCCGAAATTCAAGCAATCGAGAAGGCATTGGGCAGAGAGCGAACAATCACCTGGGGACCCAGAACATTGGATTTGGATATTTTATTCATAGACAAGCAAATCATTCAGACGGCTGATTTACAAGTGCCACATCCGCATATTCAAGACCGAAAATTCATCTTGATTCCATTAGTGGAAATGGCAGCTGACTATAAACATCCCGTCATCAAAAAAACAATGGCTGAATTATTAAAAACGACAACAGATACAAGCACTGTAAGCCTTATTCTGAATCCGTAAAACTTTGGGTGGGGAAACGCCAACTTTGACCAACGATTTTTTCGTAGTAGCGTTCATACATCGGTAGGATTTTTTCAAGTGAAAAATCTTTCGCACGCGCCAGCGCATTTGCCTTCATCTGATCGTGCAAAGCCTCGTCTTTAAGAATTTTAACCGTGTTAGCAACCATATCATCAATGTCTCCAATTTTGCTAACATAACCCGTCACGCCATGAATATTCACTTCTGGAATACCACCAGCATCCGATGAAATAACTGGAACTTCGCAGGCCATTGCCTCCAAAGCAGCTAGACCAAAGCTCTCTTTTTCAGAAGTCAAAAAGAATAAATCTGCCAATGATAGCGCCTCCTCAATGGTATCCAATTTGCCTAAGAAACGAACATCAGATGCTACACCTAAATCACGACATAAAGCTTCGATTCCTGAGCGTTCAGGACCATCGCCTACGAGTAACAATTTAGAAGGAACTTGTTTTTGTACTTTGGCAAATACCTGAATAATGTCTTCGATCCGTTTGACCTTCCGGAAATTCGAAGTATGCATCAGGAGCTTTTCGCCATTTGGACAAATCGCTAATTTGAAATGCTCTTTGGGTTGCTTTTGAAAGCGTTGCAAATCGATGAAATTCGGAATCACCTCAATGTTACTCAAAATCTCAAAAGATGAATAGGTATCGTTACGCAAACTTTCGGAAACCGCTGTGACGCCATCTGACTCATTAATCGAGAATGTAACAACCGGCTCAAAAGAAGGGTCACGACCCACGAGGGTTATATCTGTTCCGTGTAAGGTTGTAATGACCGGCACGTGAATGCCTTTATATTTTAAAATCTGTTTCGCTAAATACGCCGCTGATGCATGCGGTATCGCGTAATGTACGTGAATCAAATCCAACTTCTCGTTCACGGTCACATCCACCATTTTGCTGGCTAAAGCGGATTCATAAGGCAAATATTCAAATAAGGGATAAGACGCAACCGATACCTCATGGTAGAATATATTTTCACTAAAAAAATCCAAACGAGGGGGCTGAGTATAGGTAATAAAATGCACCTCATGGCCAACTGACGCTAAGGCTTTGCCTAATTCAGTTGCTACGACACCACTGCCGCCGTAGGTTGGGTAACAAATGATTCCTATTTTCATATTTGAAGATTCAAACGCAAACAAAACTACGACAAATCCCGAAAGGTTCCTGAATAAGCCCTAAATTTGCAAAAATAAAATTAGCACCTGTGAAGAACATTGTCATTTTTGCCTCTGGATCTGGCTCAAACGCCGAGAAAATCATTGAACATTTCAAGCATTCCGACCAGGTTACGATTACGCACATTTTTTGCAATAATCCCTCAGCAGGTGTTATCGAAAGAGCGGCAAGATTGCAAATTCCATGTAGCATCTTTTCGCGCGAGGAATACAAAAACGGAACCGTATTACGTAAAATCCAATCTCTGCAAACCGATTGGATTATTTTAGCAGGCTTTTTGTGGTTAGTCCCAACCGAATATGTGCAAGCCTATCCGCAACGTATCGTAAATTTACATCCAGCATTACTCCCTAAATTTGGAGGAAAAGGCATGTATGGACATTTTGTTCATGAGGCTGTTGTCGCCGCTGGCGAAAAAGAATCAGGCATCACCATTCACTATGTGAATGAACATTATGACGAAGGAGCCATCATCTTCCAAAGTTCATTTCCCGTATTACCAAGCGACACGCCTGAAGATGTAGCCAAAAAAGGACAGGTATTGGAACACCGCGATTTTCCAAAGGTAATCGAATCACTCGTTTTACCAGCCACCACCTAAAACACGATACAATTGGATGGCATGCGTCCAGCGTTTTCTAGAAATTTCTAGTAATTCCAATTCAGACCGTAAGGCATTTTGCTGGGCCGTTAACACCTCCAAGTAATTCGCATTGGCAGTCAAAAATAGGGTTCCCACCGTGTTAATTGCCCCTTTGGTAAGCAAAACTTCCCGTTCCTTCAATTGACTTTGTCGCTGTAAATATCCAAGTGATTTTACCTGCGTGTCCCACTCCAAATAGCCTTGAATTAACGCATTTTGATACGCCAAATCCCTAACCTTCCATTGGGCATCCGACCGAAGGATATCAGACGTAATCGCAGAACGATTCAACCACGGTGCAGTTACCCCGCCAAGCAATTGATACGCCATGGATGCCGGCAATTGAAAAAGATAGGCTGGTTGAAATCCTTGAACGCCTAAAATTCCTGATAATACGACAGATGGTTTCAGGGCTAATTCTGCACTTTCTTTCGACTCAAAAGCGGCTGACAAGTTCAACTTCGCCTGTCGGATATCGGGACGTCTCTCCAACTGATCAATCTGTACATGCGCAAATAAACTACTATCCAGCGTGCACTGAAAAGGATAAGAAGTCCGTTTAATTTTCGCTCCTGGCATATTTAAATAATAACGAATCTGATTCTCCAGCACCGTTATTTGTTGTAATACGTCACCCTCTTGCGCCCGGGAATTCAATAACTGTGCTTCTAATTGCTGAACTGCGGATTCATTCACGGCACCGGCTTCTTTTTGAACTTGGACTAATTCAAAAGCCTTCCGCTGAATGGAAATATTGGTTTTAAGAATTTCCAATTCTTGGTCCAGTGCGACCAATTGACCATAAGCTCCTGCTACTTCGGAAACCAAGGAAGTAATGAACCATTGCTGGCCAGACTCCGATGCTAAATACCGCAAGGCACTCGCTTTTTTACGTTTGGCTAATTTCCCCCAAATATCCCATTCCCAACTTGACTGTATTCCGATTTGAAGATCAGGTAAGTTCTCCGGAATAATCTGATCCTTGGTAATGTTCGTTGAAAATTGGGTGTCATAATTACCAACCCCATCCATGGTATACTTACCGAATCGCTTGAGACTCGGTTGAATGATGCCAGAAACAGTAGGTTTACGCAAGCCACGTTGAAATGCAAAATCTGCTCTTGAAGCTGCCAAATCTAGAAAGCCGATTTTAATGTCATTGCTTCGAACTAAAACAGAGTCAATCAACTGTACCAGTAAACTATCCCGACGCCAGCAAGCTTGCACATCGGAAACAGAAGCTTGTACATTCACTTCACGATAGCTTTCTAGGTCAGCATCGACACGTTTCTGAACACTTAAGTTTGATTGGCAGGAAGCGAATCCTAAGCCAAACAGGATTATCCAAAATCTATTTCTCATTTGTTGACCATTTAGCCGAGAGCGTTGCGAAAACCACATACAATCCCGGAATTACTAATAAACCACCTACTGTACCTAAAATCATCCCGCCGGCCGAGGCCGTACCAATTGTTCTATTTCCAATCGCACCTGCGCCAGAAGCAATCATGAGTGGAATTAATCCTGCCACAAAGGCAAAGGATGTCATTAAAATAGGCCGCAAACGAGAGAATGCCCCTTCTTTAGCCGCTTCAATAATCGAGGCCCCTTCTTTCTGCTTTGCAATGGCAAACTCAACAATCAAAATCGCATTCTTACCTAATAGACCAATCAACATAACGAGCGCTACTTGCGCATAAATGTTATTTTGCAAGCCGAATAAGTATAAGAACGCATAGGTTCCCATCGCGCCCATCGGTAAGAAAAGTAGCACGGGGAATGGCAATAAGAAGGATTCATATTGCGCGGCTAGCAACAGATAGACGAATAAAAGACAGATGGCAAAAATGAAGATGGCCTGATTCCCAGCCAAATCTTCCTCCCGTGTCATGCCAGACCATTCCAGCGTATACCCTCTCGGCAAGCTTTTCAACGCCTCCGCTCGGATAATGTCCAAAACAGCTCCGGAAGAAAATCCCGGTGCCGGTTCCCCATTTACCATGGCTGAGGTAAACATGTTGTAGCGCGTAAATTGCTCGGGACCATAGACACGTTTCATTTTCACGAAAGATGAATAAGGCACCATTTCACCTGCTTTGTTTTTGGCATAAAACTTCAATACATCGTCCGGATGTGCACGGTAACGCGGATCGACCTGCACCATCACTTTGTACATTTGACCAAAACGAATAAAGTTGGTGGCATAAAAACTGCCCAATAACGTCTGCAAATTATCCATCGCAGGCAAGACATTCACACCTTTTTGAGCGGCGGCTTCTTGATCAACTTCTAACATGTATTGTGGAAATGAGGGATCGAAACTCGAGAAGGTATTTTGAATTTCGGGTACATCATTTAGCTTGTTGGCAAACGCATTTGAGACTACGGCTAATTTCTGTAAATCGCCAGATCCTGTTCGGTCCTGAATTCGAAACTCAAAACCCGAGGCATTTCCAAATCCCGGAACAGCAGGTGGTGGGAAAAATTGAATACTCGCGTCTTTAATCCCATTCGTTTTAGCCCGAATAATTTCCGTTAATTCATCGACCGTTTCCTTTCGCTCCTCCCAAGGCTTCAACGTGATAATCCCTGTACCATAGGACGCCCCCGACCCATCGGTTAATAAACTAAACCCAGCCAACGTTGAAAAAGATTCAATGGCATCGACCCCTTTAATCGACTTAAAAACTTGATCCATCACACCTTCGGTACGCTCCAAAGTCGCCCCGGCAGGAGTCGTTGCATTCACGTATAAGGTTCCTTGGTCTTCCGAAGGAATAAATCCACTCGGCACGATACCAGATAAAATCACCGTTCCTACCACCGAACCCAATAAAATCATCCACATGAATAAACGCTTGCTGATTAAAGCACCCACCCAAACTAAATATTTCTGTGCGATCGAATCATAACGCTGGTTGAAGGCATGGAAAAATTTACCTAACCAGCTCGTATGATTATGCTCCGGTTTCTTCAACAACAACACACAGAGTGCCGGTGTCAAGGTCAAGGCTGTCAACCCTGACAATGCAATCGATATCGCCATCGTTACGGAGAATTGTCGGAAAAACACCCCAATGGGTCCCGACAAAAATGCCACGGGAACAAACACCGCGCCCATGACCAAGGTAATGGCTAAAATAGCCCCTGAAATTTCATGCATCGCTTCTTGTGTCGCAGCTAAAACAGGCATGTCTTTTTCTTCCATTTTGGCATGAACAGCCTCCACGACGACAATCGCATTATCGACAACAATACCGATGGCTAGCACCAAAGAGAAAAGCGTCAATAGATTAATCGAAAATCCAAAGGCCAGCATAAAGGTAAACGTCCCCACCAAGGAAACCGGCACCGCGATAATTGGCACGAGCGTCGCACGCCAATCCTGCAAGAAGATAAATACAACTAAGGCCACGAGTAAAAATGCCTCGAGCAAGGTCTTGATTACTTCGTGAATCGATGCATCCAAGAAACGGGAAACGTCATATGAAATCGTGAAGCCCATGCCCGGAGGGAAGGTCGTCGTTTTCAATTCCGCCAATCGTTTCTTCACATTATCAATGACCTCTGCTGCATTGGAACCAGGACGTTGCTTCAGTAGAATTGCGGCTGAGGGCCGACCATTTTCTTTCGAAAGCACATCGTAATCCAGCGACCCAAACTCCACATCGGCCAAATCTTTCAACCGTAAAATCTGCCCTGTTTCCGTCGCTTTAATGACTAAATTTTCATATTCTGATACTTGCGAAAACTTACCAGTATAGCGCATAACGTATTGCAATGCTTGCGGATGTTTCCCAGAACTTTCACCAATTTTTCCCGGCGCCGCCTCCACGTTTTGATTTCGCAAGGCTTGGATAACATCATCTGCTGAAAGCTTATATGCAAACAATCGATCCGGATGTAACCAAATACGCATCGCATACTCCCTTTGGCCCATAATATCCGCAAAACCCACGCCATCTATTCGCTTTAACTCGGGAAGCACATTGATGTCGGCAAAATTGTAAATAAACTTTTCATCGATATCTTTATCCTCACTCAAGAGGTTCACATACAAGAGCATACTATTCACTTCTTTCTCGGTGATTACACCCGCCTTAATCACCTCTTCCGGTAATTCGTCAAGGACCGTTTGTACACGGGTTTGGACGTTAACAGCCGCCACATCAGGGTCAGTACCAACTTCAAAATAGACCTGAATAATACTGGTTCCGTCATTTCCTGAAACGGAAGTCATGTAAGTCATACCCGCGACACCATTGATGGCACGTTCAAGCGGAGTTACAACCGCTTTAGCACATACCTCCGCATTTGCACCAGTATACTTGGTCGTAACCGTTACCGCAGGAGGAACAATATCCGGGAACTGCGTTATGGGCAATTGCTGCATCGCAATGACCCCTAGAATCACGATAAAGATCGATACAACGATCGACAATACCGGTCGAGTAATGAATTGTTGGATCATCTTAAAGTGCTTTATATTCCATTAATAATTGACGCATCGGCTTGAAGGTCGACTTGATTTTTTGGCCTTGCTTAACCAACTGAATACCTTCAATCAACACCGTATCCTTTGCCGAGAAACCCGCTTTAACTAAATAAAAATGCGGAATCCGAAGATCAGGAAGGATGCTCTTCATCTTGATCGTACCACTCGCATCCTTCACAAAAACATAACTTTTCTCCTGAATTTCAAACACCGATTTTTGTGGAATCGCCCAGTATCCCGCAATCTTTTTAGGCAATTGTACCTTCCCTGAGGCCCCATGACGAAGCAGTTTATTCGGATTAGCAAACCGGGCACGGAAGGCTATATTTCCCGTGTTTTTATCAAACTCTCCTTCGATTGTTTCCACAATTCCTTTTTCGGAATAAGTCTCTCCATTTGCCAAAAGCAAATCGACCGTAGCCGCTTTATTCACCCCTCCTTTCATACTAAATGCCAAATATTCCTGTTCAGAAACATTAAAATAAGCGTAGACACTCGCATTATCGGAGAGCGTGGTCAGCAAGGTTCCTTCATCAACCAAACTACCTCGCTTAAATGGCAGTCGGTCAACCACCCCATCAAAAGGCGCACGAATATTGGAATGATCAACTTTGAGTTCTGCGGAAAGTACATGCGCTAAGGCCTCCTCTCTTTTTGCTTTCAAACCATCCACTTTAGCTAAAGAAATGGCCAATTGATTTTTAGATATGACATTTTTATCCACCAACAAACGTGTATTCACGAGGGTTAACTCCTCGGCCTTTAACTCCGCGGAAGCTTGACTTAATACGGCCTTTGCACGGGCTAGATCAGCCACATATTCTTGACTATTAATCGTAAACATGATCTGTCCTTTTTTGACTTGCTTGCCTTCATCTACAAGAATACGATCTAGATACCCTTTCACCCGGGCGCGAATCTCTACATTTTGGACGGCATGTATATCAGCCACAAACTCTTGTTGGATCGTTGTGTCCACCGAAATGGGCGACGAAACTTCAAGCGTTTGTATTTCAACCGCTTCTTCTTTTTTAGATGTGCAGGCACTTAGCAGCAATAATCCAATGAGGCATTTTTTCATATATACTTAGTTAGGTCTACCTCCATGTTGTTTGTAAGAGGCGTTGTTTTTAGTCTTTTTAAACGTATCAACGACGATGATGTTAGGCAAAATCGGCTGATACTTAGGTGATTGCGTAGAAGTACTTTTCAAGGGTGCTTCCCCGATTATTTCTATATTTATTTTTTCTTTTAACGTCCGGTTTAGTTGATTTTTGTAGTGCTTCCCCTGAGCAAAAACTACAAAAGCCATGCAGATAAACACAGACGTACATACGTATGTTTTCATCTATTAAAATTTCTATACCGCTAGGTATAGATGACAAGAAGTTTTTATGATTTTGTTTCAATAAGGCGCGTGAGAACTAGGCCTTATTCGGTGGGGGTATTACTTGCTCTAAATGGACTTGCAAAAAATTTAACTCGAGCGCAGTTAATATAAATTGATTCGTAAAGTCTAATGCCCCTAATGGAATATCTTCCAAGCCAGAAGAGGTAAAGTGCCACAGGTCCTCTGACACCTCTTCTTCTTCTGAAGCATCGTCAAAACTGATATCAGTAGGCATGGAAATGCTATGAGAATCATGAATAGAATCCACGAGCATTGTCATACCATCGTTGGAAAGCAGACAAATAACCAAAAAGAAATAAATAGCAATTCCTCTCAACATCGTTATTCTTTCACTTCTTCATAAGGAACATAGTCTCCTTCAATCGTATCCGACTTAGCTTTTTGTTTGGGGGGGACATAGTCAACATCAATCGTCCCCTCTTTCCGGGTACTCGACTTTTGTTGATTGCGGATATCTTGCTCAGACATCTTTCTATGTACCTGCGTAATCACATAGCCTTTCATCAAAAACTTGATTAATGGCCAAATGATGTAATAAAACAAAAATATTAAACCGAGTATTTTTAACATAGTCCTTTTAACGACTTAAATACAAATTGCGTTCCCCATAGACTTTACGGAAGAAATCATCCTTCAAATCATCAATGAAATAAATTGCTTCACCCGTCGACTTCATCTCTGGTCCTAATTCCATATTTACATTCGGGAATTTACTGAAAGAAAATACAGGAATTTTAATCGCGTATCCTTTTTTGACCGGTTGGAAATTAAAGTCTTTCACCTTCTTATCTCCTAACATCACCTTCGTTGCATAGTTCACATACGGCTCTTGGTATGCCTTGCAAATAAATGGAACCGTACGAGATGCACGTGGATTTGCTTCGATGATGTAAACAACCTCATCTTTCACGGCAAACTGAATATTCAATAAACCTTTCGTTTTCAATGCTACCGCAATCTTACGGGTATGATCTTCAATCTGCTTGATGACATTGTCCGACAAATCAAATGGAGGCAATACCGAATGTGAATCCCCTGAGTGGATACCCGCTGGTTCAATGTGCTCCATCATACCAATGATGTACACATCCTCTCCATCGCAAATCGCATCCGCTTCCGCTTCAATTGCATTCTCCAAGAAATGATCTAATAAGATCTTATTTCCCGGAATATCACGTAAAATATCGACAACGTGTTGCTCTAACTCTTGCTCATTAATGACAATTTTCATCGACTGACCACCTAATACATAGGAAGGACGAACCAACAAAGGATAGCCCAACTCACGTCCTAAGGCAACCGCATTATCCGCATCTTCACAAACCCCAAATTTCGGATAAGGAATAGCTAAATCTTTCAATAAGCTCGAGAATGCCCCACGATCTTCGGCCAAATCCAAGGCCTCATACGAAGTACCAATAATCTTGATGCCGTATTTCGACAATTTTTCTGCTAGTTTCAAGGCCGTTTGACCGCCCAACTGAACAATTACACCTTCCGGCTTTTCGTGCTGGATAATGTCATACACATGTTCCCAGAAAACCGGCTCAAAGTATAACTTATCAGCAATATCAAAATCGGTCGACACCGTCTCAGGATTTGAGTTAATCATAATCGTCTCATATCCAGCCTCTTTCGCGGCTAATACTCCGTGAACGCACGAGTAATCGAATTCGATACCTTGACCAATGCGGTTGGGACCCGAACCCAAGACAACCACTTTTTTCTTCGGTGTTACCAGAGACTCATTATCTAAAACATCGGTTCCTACTTGTCCAAATGTCGAATAGTAATAAGGCGTCTTTGCTTCAAATTCTGCCGCACAGGTATCTACACATTTGTAAATACGTTTGATCCCCATCGCATTACGCTTATCATATACCTCAGATTCAAGACAACGTAAGGTGTGCGCAATTTGGCGATCCGCAAAACCTTTGTGTTTTGCTTCTTCCAATAATTCTTTGGGAATGTTTGAAATCGTGTATTTCTCCACTTCTCGTTCCACACGCACTAAATCCTCGATTTGATTCAAGAACCACTTATCGATTTTCGTCGCTTGTTGGATCGTCTTGAACGAAATACCCATCTTAAAGGCATCGTAAATATGGAACAAACGGTTCCAAGATGGATTTGCCAACGAGTGCATAATGGCATCTTGATCACGCAATTCCTTGCCATCGGCACCCATACCATTTCGCTTGATCTCTAAGGATTGACACGCTTTTTGAAGTGCTTCTTGGAAGTTGCGACCGATGCCCATCGTCTCACCCACCGACTTCATTTGAAGTCCCAAGGTACGATCAGAACCCTTAAATTTATCAAAGTTCCAACGTGGAACTTTCACAATTACGTAATCCAATGCCGGCTCAAAATAGGCCGATGTGGTTCCCGTAATCGCATTTGTTAATTCATCTAAATTATAACCAATCGCCATTTTTGCGGCAATCTTGGCAATTGGGTAACCCGTAGCTTTCGATGCTAAGGCAGAAGAGCGGGATACACGCGGATTAATTTCAATGGCAATAATCTCATCCGTTTCCGGATTCAACGAGAATTGTACGTTACAACCACCCGCAAACTGGCCGATCGCATTCATCATGTTGATCGCCATGTCACGCATGCGCTGGTAAATCGTATCCGGTAAAGTCATCGCTGGAGCTACCGTAATCGAATCGCCCGTATGAATACCCATCGGATCAAAGTTCTCAATCGAACAAATGATAATCACGTTCCCTAAATTGTCACGCAATAATTCTAATTCATATTCTTTCCAACCCATGATGGATTGCTCAACTAATACTTCATGCGTAGGGGATGCATGCAAGCCTTTATTTAGGGCAGCATCAAAATCTTTCGGATCATGCACAAATCCTCCACCTGTACCCCCTAAGGTAAATGATGGCCGAATAACCAACGGGAATCCCGTCTCCTGTGCAATCTCTTTTCCTTCCAGGAATGAACGAGCCGTACGGCCTTTACAAACCCCAACCCCAATTTCCAACATCTTCAAACGGAACTTCTCGCGATCTTCCGTCGTCTCGATCGCTGCAATATCAACTCCAATAATCCGAACACCGTATTTCTCCCAAATTCCTGCCGTATCACAATCGATTGCCAAGTTCAAGGCCGTTTGACCACCCATGGTAGGCAAAACTGCATCAATCTTGTGGTTTTCTAAAATATGAATGATCGAAGCCTTCTCTAAGGGTTTCAAGTACACATGATCCGCGTTCATCGGATCCGTCATGATCGTTGCCGGATTTGAATTTATCAAGATTACCTCAATACCCTCTTCCCGAAGGGAGCGAGCAGCTTGGGAACCAGAATAATCAAATTCACAGGCTTGACCAATAACAATAGGACCAGAACCAATAATTAGGACAGATTTAATCGACGAATCTTTAGGCACGAGATGGTATAATTTTAAGAGTATTGATTAGCAAATTGTGAGACCTTAACACTAGGCTCAAAAATTGTACAAAATTAGGGTTTTAGGCCCGAAAAGTGAAGCGTTTTTGAAAATAAAATTCACAAGGACAATCCAGCCAAAAAATCCCTTATTTTTGACAATTAAAACCTAAAATCGTGCTAAAAATCTTAGTGGCCTTCGATGAAAATCGGGTAATTGGAAAAAATAATACGTTGATTTGGCATCTACCTGCCGACTTGAAGCGTTTCAAAACCTTGACAACGGGTCACGTCATCATCATGGGGCGCAAAACCTTCGAGTCAATCGGGAAACCATTACCTAATCGGACAAGCATTGTGATTAGTCGGCAAGTCGATTTACAAATCGAAGGTGCCATCATCGCCCACTCGGTTGAGGAAGCCATCTTAAAAGCTAAATCCATTACACGCGAAGACATTTACATCGTAGGGGGAGCGGAAATTTATGCATTGAGCTTGCCTTTGGCAGATCAGATTTTGGTCACACAATTGCACGATATCTTTGATGGCGATGCTTATTTTCCTGAAATTCCAACAGACACGTTTGAGGTCACAGAAAAAGAACGAGGAATTACGGATGAAAAAAATGCTTATCAGTACAGCTATATAACCTATACCCGTAAATGACACATCAGATTCTGTTAAGTGAAACGGTTTTGTCAATCGATGAAACCTACCAGTATCTTCAGGATCCGGAGGCAGGAGGAATTTGCCTTTTTGTAGGAACAATCCGAAACAAGAATCAACATAAAAATGTAGAACATTTAACCATGGAGGCCTACTCGGCCATGGCAAAAAAACAAATGGAACGCATATCGAATGAAGCAGCGGCTCAATGGCCGATTCGTAAGATAAGCGTTTCGCATCGGACGGGGAAGCTTGAGATTGGGGATATTGCCGTGATCATCGGTGTATGTTCGGTGCATCGGGCCGAGGCATTCAAAGCCTGCGAATGGCTAATCAATACATTAAAACAAGAAGTTCCTATCTGGAAAAATGAATTTTACACCGATGGCTCTACTTGGCTCGTTCCCCATCCTTGATCCACCATCAAATTACACCCTCGAATTTCCGAATTATCAAACCGACCTAAGACCTTAAATCGAATTCCATCTTCCTCCAAGGAGCCCAAATCGCGTGTTTCAATAAATGGACACGAATCGACATTCGCCAAATCGATGATTTGGATGCCTCCCACGCGCCCCGGCTGCGTAACTTTGGCGAAGGGATCTGTCACTTCACGCAGTTGAACACGCATCGAAACTCCTGGCGTAAATACCCCCTCCGAAGAAGCATAAGCTTGCGAAAACAATTCAGTCATTCCATATTCCGATGCGATGTGCGACACGCCCATTTTTTCTTTCAAAAAATCATGGACACGCTCCCGGATCCACTCTTCTCTTCTCCCTTTCATTCCTCCCGTTTCCATCACGATTAGTCGGCCTGCTTCCACCGCCTCCTTCCAAAAGGAGAAATCTTGACCCGAATCCACCCAGTCCAATAAACCAAAGGTTACCCCCATCACCCAGATTTTACGATCCGATTGTAAGGCTTTTTTTATTTGACCAACAAGCTCGTCATATTGATTGAGAAAAAATCCCGAGATCGGGGAATTCGATTCCTTGATAAAATAATCCATCATGAAAACGAGCGAGGATGTACTTCTTTCTAAATAAGAAGGAAGTAAAGCATAAATATGGTAATCGGCCAACGAGCCATAATGCTCCTCAAAAATTCGTTTGGATTGTTTTTGGTAAAAATTTGGATCACAAACAGGATGCTTGGATGGAATTTGACCTGTCGTACCTGAACTTTCAAAATCGAATAAAACAGGCGCATTCCCGCTGAGCACGCGGTGATTTTTGAAAAGTTCAATAGGCAAAAATGGGATATCCGATAGCGTCTTAACTGCTTGGACATCGATTTGCATTAAATCGACATATTGCCTGTACAATGGATTATATGTCCAGGTATAACGAAACATATCCAATGCGATCGCATCAAAATCAGCCCCCTGCATCGCCAGAACCTTATTTTTTAGGTCCAAACGCCAAGTTTCCCATGTTTCAAAATCGTCCCGCATTGCTTTTGTTGAATAATCATACAAAATTAAACCAAATCATTAACTTTACGAATTATGAAATGGAGCTCTCGCTTTTTCGGTCTATTATGCTGCTGTTCAGGTTTACTTGCCTGTACGGAAGAGCCACAATGGAGCTTAACGCCAAGCATCAGCTTTAGTCAAATTCAGAAAATCACCAAAATTAGTAACGACGGATTTGGAGGTATAGCCAAAATTGATTCCGTTATCATGTCCATTCATTTTCAAGATGGCGACGGAGATTTAGGCATCACGCAAGCTGAACTAAAGGCAAATCCAACAAAATACAAGGACTTCCGAAATTTCGAAGTCAATGTATTGCTTCAAAAAAATGGCAAGTTTGTACCTGTCAACTTTAGCCCAAGTTTGGGAGGACTTATGAATTTCAAATTCAAAGGGGAGCAAAAACCGGGGCCCATCGAAGGGACCGTTGATTATTCGACGCAATTCGTTTATGCCTTTTATAAGGGTTATTCCCCACTGTTTACCCCGAAAAACGATACCATCAAGTTTCAAATTTACATCCGCGATAATGCTTTACAAACAAGTAATGTGGTAGAAACCGACCCCATTATTATATTTCAAGATTAACCTACTTCCATCAAACAATGAACATCAAACACTTACTCTTAGGAGTCCTTTTACTGGGTTCTACTGCAGCATTTGCACAAAAAGACATTACAATAGAAGACATTTGGGCAAAGCCTACCTTCCGTCAAAAAAGTATTCAAAATTTAAATTGGACCCAAGATGGCCAATCCTATCTTGAACTTAAAGAAGGCAAAATCCTTAAGTACAATATTTTAGACCCGAGTAAGTTTGAGACCTTATTTGACGAATCGATTCATAAAACAAGCAATGGTGGAACCATTCACGTTCAACAATTTTCTATTTCTGCGGATGAACAGACGATTTTAATCGGAACAGCTTCAGAATCGATCTACCGAAGAAGTTCAAAGGAAACGAATTACATCTTTACGCGAAGCAATAATGCATTGCATTTGCTATCGCAAGGGGGTAAACAAATGCATGCAACCTTGTCTCCTGATGGAAAACGCGTGGCATTTGTTCGGGACAACAATTTGTTTTGGGTCGATATTGCCACTAGCAAAGAAACAGCCGTGACGAGTAATGGAAAATTCAACCACATCATCAACGGAGCCTGTGACTGGGTATATGAGGAAGAATTCTCTTTTGCCAAAGCATTTGCATGGTCACCCGACAGCAAAAAAATCGCTTTCTATACGTTTGACGAGAGCCAAGTTCCTGAATACAACATGCAAATGTGGGGCGATTTATATCCCAAAGATTATCGCTATAAATACCCCAAAGCAGGTGAGGCAAACTCCGTCGTAAGCTTATCAGTGGCTTTGATTGACGAGAATAAGATTCAAGCTATCAACGTTGGGCCTGAAAAAAACCAATACATCCCTCGACTAAAATGGACAAAAAATCCCGATGTTGTTGGATTCATTCGTTTGAACCGCTTACAAAACCACATGGAATTATTGCATCACAGCATTAGCAAAGCTTCTACGAGTTTAGTCTATGAGGAGCGTGCAGAAACTTCCATTGAAATTGAAGCCGTTGGAAATGACATCACCTATTTAAACGACGGGAAATCCTTTATTTTCAGCTCAGAACGCAGCGGATTCAAACACCTGTACGTAGGCGAAATTGCTACGGGAAAATTCACTCCGATTACTTCAGGAAACTGGGAAGTAGATGATTTATACGGTTACCAGGAGAAAACAAAAACCTTGTATTTCAATTCGGCGGAATTGAGTCCCATAGGCCGACAAGTCTATTCAATCAAATTAGATGGAACCGGCAAAAAAGCCATTTCAACTTTATCAGGAACGAACACAGCAAGCTTTAGCTCTGACTTTTCTTATTACATTTTGAACCATAGTTCGGCGAAAAAACCATTAAGCATCGGCTTATACAGTGCAGCCAAGGGACTCGTTCGTGTCTTGGAGGACAATCAAAAACTACAAGCACAAATCACGGAATATCAAATTTCACCACGTGAATTCTTTGAAATTCCTTTGGCGAACGGTGATCATTTAAATGCCTATTGGATAAAGCCTACAAACTTCGATCCCAACAAAAAATACCCTGTATTAATGCATGTGTATGGTGGACCAGGCAGCCAACAAGTATTGGATTCCTATCCGGGTGCTGATTTTTATTGGTATCAAATGTTGTTGAAAAAGGGTTATTTAATTTATTGCGTAGATAACCGAGGAACGGGTGGACGAGGCGTCGCATTCAAAAAAATCACCTACCAAAACCTAGGACGCATTGAGGTACAAGATCAAATATTTGCCGCTAAATTCATTGGAAATCTACCCTATGTAGATGCAAGCCGAATTGGAATTTGGGGATGGAGCTACGGCGGATTCATGTCCTCTAATTGCTTGATGCAAGGCGCGGATGTATTCAAGGCAGCTATTTCAGTAGCGCCGGTGACCAACTGGCGTTTTTACGATTCGATCTACACGGAAAGATATCAACGCACACCACAAGAAAATCCAAGGGGCTATGATGAGAATTCACCGGTTTACCATGTAAACAAATTAAAAGGAAACTTGCTATTGGTTCATGGAACAGGTGATGACAATGTGCATTTCCAAAATGCGGTGGCGCTCGAAGATGCGTTGATTAAAGCCAACAAGCAATTCCAAACCTTCTATTATCCAAACCGAAACCATGGGATTTCAGGTGGTAATACACGTTTGCACTTGTATAATATGTTGACAAATTTCTTAGAAAAGAACCTATAGTTTTTTGAGCGCTTGGTAGATGGAATCCGTTAAACGGTACGTTAACATCCGTTGGTCCTTTTCATCCGCTTGAATATCGAGCACCTGTTCCCTAGGGAAAACAAGTCCGAGCGATTTAGTTAATCCTTCGATTAATTTAGCCCTGAATTGCCTTTGCGATTCGGGGCTACTTTTATGTTTACCAAAGAAGGCAACAATCTGATGGCCCGATACATAGCCTTGGCGGTAATTTAAGCGTAAAAAATCCAAGAATTGTTTTTCGTTAGGGCCTAGTAACAAATTCAATTGCTTCCGTTTATTGCGCCTTTTCAACAAAAGGAAGAAACGCAATAGGAAAAACAGAGCCAAAACCCCGAAAACAATCAGGACAAAATCTCTTACAGTATCAAGCAAGGGTTTTTCCATGATAGGTCCCAGTGCTGTACTTTCAGCAAGTAAGGTTTTGATTGGAACTTCCACAATCTGATAGGATCCATAGGGAAATGTCTCCTGTGCCTGAGGTAAAAAGATTGATTGCCCGTTTACGAACACACTGTATATGACCCCACGTTCTTCAACAAATTTGCGAATTTGAAAACGTGCGGGATTTGTCCATAAATAGGCTTTAAAAGAATCTTTGACATCAATGATATAAAGTAGGTCATGGTTATAACCAGGGACGTCGTGTTTAGGAGATATGATAATATAGCGACCCAAGGCTAGCATAAAATTACTTGGTTCCCCTAACATAAATTCTTTCAACAATGGCTCATGAACTTCACCTAATCGCTTGAACCTTTTTTCCGTGAATTGGTAATCATAAACTGAAAAATCTAAATCTAGCGCATCAGCAGACTCTGATTGATTAATACGTCGTGAACCAATCGCAACAAATCGATCCAACTCAGGAAGGTAAACAGACGATTTTTTATGAATGGCGTGGGGTATGTCTCCCTTTGCTAAGATATGTGTCCAATCTTTTGAGACCCAATTAAACTGGGTCATAATATTCGTTGACTGCCAAAATCCATATCCACCGAAACTATATAAGGTATCCTTTCTCATGAATTGAGTGGCTTGGCAATTTGCCCCCCGGTAATAGGTCAAATCCTCTCTTTTTAGTGTTTTAGTCGCGAGGTTAAAATGATAAACCTGACCACTGCATTCCATGACCAATAAAGTCCCTGACCGTCCCTTCATTTTTATCGGATTAATGGCATCTGCATTCGAGTATAAATCAGGAGATTTAACATCCACTAAATGTACTTCTCCTAAATCTTGCCATTGACCTTTGAGATTGGATTCAAATAAATGATTCGCGATAAAATCAATTTTATAGCAGGTTGAAACACCTGGCTCACGCCAAGAAAACACTTGCGCCCATGACAATATGGGGAGAAATAAAGGGACCAAAAGAAAGAAAGGAAGAAATCTAAATCGCATGCATCAAACTATCAAGACCTCAAAAATGCACTTTTTTTATACAAAAATTGAATATTGTTTAGGTAAGGGCGGGAAAAATGTAGTAATTTTGTCTTTAAGCTACTAAAATAGGGCAAAACCATTCGTTTTATGACATTACACCGGGAAGGAAAATCATTATTAATTAGTTCATTACTTATCGTTTTAGTGATTAATGGGCTTGTCGCCTATTTTTTCCCAGCGCAAGTTTATTTTCGCGAAAGTATTGTCATCGTTACCTCACTCTTCTTTTTAATCATTCTTCAATTTTTCCGTGTGCCCAAACGACACACAGAAATTAATCCCAATCACATCATCGCACCCGCTGATGGCAAGGTCGTTGTGATTGAAGAAGTGGAAGAACCTGAGTATTTCCAAGGCAAAAGAAAGCAAGTTTCGATCTTCATGTCACCGATTAACGTGCATGTGAATTTCAACCCAATTTCAGGCATTGTAACCTATTTTAAATACCATCCAGGTAAATATTTGGTTGCATGGCACCCCAAATCAAGTACAGAAAACGAACGCACAACGTGTGTCGTGAAACATGAAAATGGCACTGAAATTTTATTCCGTCAAATTGCTGGTGCATTAGCGAAACGTATTTGCTGGTACGTTAAAGAAGGTGATCAAGTTATCCAAGGACAAGAATTTGGTTTCATCAAATTTGGAAGCCGCATTGATATCTACCTTCCCTTAGATGCTGAAATTTGCGTGAATATTGGCGATAAGCCAGTAGGTAGCGAAACCGTTATTGCCAAGCTTCGTTAATCAAGCCGAGTATTTTTTCGAGTCCTCTTTGATCCACTTCAGAAAAGTCGTTGAGCAAATCTGAGTCGACATCCAATACCATGGTTACCTGGCCAGCCTGATTTTTCACGGGCAATACAATCTCAGATTTAGATGCGGAAGCGCAGGCAATGTGTCCTGGAAATTCTTCTACATCAGGAACGATGATTGTTTCCGCGGTGGTATATGCGTGCCCGCAGACCCCTTTATGAAAGGGAATACGAGTACAAGCAACGGGACCTTGAAAGGGACCTAGAACTAACTGATCATTCTTTACGAGGTAAAAACCCACCCAAAAAAATCCAAAAACTTCTTTAATCGCAGCCGCTATGTTGGCGAGATTTGCCGTTAAGTCATTTTCTCCTGTGACAAGCCCTTGAACTTGCGGAAAAAGGGCCTCATATTGTTCCGCTCGTGAACCCTGGGGAATAATTAAATCTTCAGCCATCTTAGAAATAACGTTTTAAATAGGATTGATCCGCTGTACTTAACCATTGGTTTCGGTACTGTTCAACACTTTGCAACAAAGGCGTAATGATTTGATCTCCGGGCATTAGAAGACCTGCTTCAACCGCTGATTTCAGTTGGCCTAAGGCCAATAGCTCCACTTGTTCCTCACGAACGACCGCCACATCCCGACTAAAAAAGTCGACCTGCAAGGTTTCGCCTAAAGACTTGAACCAGCGCGTCGATGCATCAATCGAACAACCGGACGCTGCGTTTAAAGCTTCATTTACGGCAATAATGACTACTTGGTTGTACTTTATCTCAAATGATGCCTGTAAGGGCGCGCCATGCGCCTCCCAGTTTTGGCAAGATTGTGTTAGTATTTGCTTGATTTGATCAAGCTCAGGCGCAAGTAAGCTACGTGAGGCCTGGTAGACCCAAATACGCGCTTGGCCGGGCATTTCCTGAAAAGGTATATACATCTTATTTTAAACTTTGCTGAACTAATTCAGCTAGATCGACTACTTGGATTTCGTGTTCTTTACCGGATTTGTTCAAGCCATCTTGAAGCATCACCATGCAGAAAGGACATGCCAAAGCTACTTTATTTACCCCAGATTCTAGTATTTCATCCGTACGTTTTACTTGAACATCTTGCGTCCCAGCCTCAGGTTCTTTGAATACTTGGGCCCCTCCAGCACCGCAACAAAGACCCTTGGTCCGACAACTTTTTAACTCCTTTAATTCTTTTTTGAGCCCTGTGATAATTTCGCGAGGAGCTTCAAAAATTCCATTTCCTCGGCCTAAATAACATGAATCATGAAATGCGATGGTTTCAGCCTGTTCGTTGAATTGAATCTTACCTGCTGCTAATAAATCGGCCAATAACTGACTGTGATGAATTACTTCATACGTCCCCCCGAGTGAAGGATATTCATTTTTGAGTGTATTGAAGCAATGTGGGCAAGCAGTCACAATTTTTTGAACGCCGTACATATTTAACACCTCGATGTTTTGCATCGCTTGCATTTGAAACAAAAACTCATTCCCGGCCCGACGCGCCGGATCACCCGTACAAGCTTCTTCAGTACCTAAAACAGCAAATTTTATCCCAACGTGGTTCAGGATTTCAGCCAATGCACGCGTAACTTTCTTGTGTCGGTCATCGAATGAACCCGCGCAACCTACCCAAAATAATAGCTCGGGGCTCTCCCCTTTTGCGGCCCATTCGGCCATGGTGGTAACTTGTAATTCCATGATTATTTCTTTTTCGCTTCTGCGCGCATTTGTTCTACGGTTAATCGGCTTCCATCATCGCTCCAACCGGGAGGGCCAAATAAATATCCCGCCACTTGCTTAATACTTTTGGCATGCATCAAATCCTTCCCAATTTGTACCCACTCATAGAAGGCAATTTTAGCCGGATTATAACTTTCAATTTGCTTAGTTAGGCCGTAATGTGGACGATCTTTTTCCGATTGAAAAGATCCAAAAATACGGTCCCAAATGATTAATACCCCCGCATAATTCGTGTCAAGGTAATCCAAATCGGTCCCGTGATGTACGCGATGGTGCGAAGGAGTATTGAAAAATTGCTCAAACCAATTCGGCATTTTTTGAATAAACTCGGTATGAATCCAATACTGATAAAGCAAACTGGTTTGTTGGAAAAAGAAAACGATAAACGGATGAACACCCAACAAAGGTAACCAAGCCCAGAAAAGAAATCCCCCCGTTAAATTACCGGTCCAGGTTTGACGTAGTGCAGCTGCTAAATTGTATTTTGGGGAAGAATGATGCACCATGTGAGAAGCCCAGTAAAAGCGTATTTCATGGGAAATGCGATGCACCCAATAATAGGTCATGTCTTCCGCAAGAAAGGCAAAAACCCAAACGGGCCACCAATTGATTTGGAAATCAGCGAGACGCCAATGATCATACACGTAGAAATAGGTAACAAAAGCGAGGCTTTTGGTAATCGTACCCACAGCAAGATTCCCCAAACCAAGGCCAATAGAGGTTAGGGAATCTTTAGCCTCGATAAAATCACGGTGCTCTTTGTAGGCTAACCAGGATTCAAAAAGTACCGTGATGAGAAAAAACGGGACAGCGTAGTAGATTAGTTGGGGGGTCATAATTTCTTAATAAAATCAAGGGAAGCTTGAATCGGTAAATCGACACGTTTGCCTAGGATATCGGATGTTATTACATGATAGCCCGAAAGGGGGAAAGCTTGTTCTTTTTTAATTTTACTTCCTAATTTTGGAAACATATCGCGCATGGCTTGAACGGAAACGACATTGTCTTGATGCGTTTCGTCTTGATAGTAATACCCTAAAAACACAGGGACTTTCACATTTTCAAAGGTCTCATCCGTCATCGCATGCGTCAAGAAATTTTGAATAGCAACGATACCCTCTAGGCGGTAATGAAGGCTCCAAAAATTCTTGTGTCCCGGACTAACGGATGGAATGTCACGAAAATCTGATTGCATGACGGTACGTGCTAGTTGTAAGCCCCAAGGATTATCAACGAGCGGCGCGGTTGGATCTTTGATGGCGATACATGGACCATATAACATCAAGGCCTTTATTTCGGGGTGTTTAGTCGCGAGGACTAAAGACATCGCTCCACCAAATGAAGTCCCCAAGACAATGACCTCATCCCCTAATTTTTTCGCAAGGGCATAGTAGTTTTCTACGCTTTGGTAAAATTTATCAGCAGATGCTTTGGCCATAGTAGAATCGGTTGGAAATTCACCATGATCTTCGACACGAGCTAATACCAAATTAGCATTAAATGCTTTGGCAATTGCTTTGTGTAAGGGTTTTCCTTCCATAGGAGACGCAGAGAAGCCGTGTATGTACAAAACAACCGTCTTGGTTTTTTGTGGATTCGCAGCGTCCGCGTAAATAATTTGCCCTTGATTGTCAGGCTTCAAATTACCATTTTGAGCTTCTTTCGCTTGTAAAAAAGCGGTGATTGCTTGCGGTTCATTGGGAATATTATTCCAAGTTGGCCCAGGAAATGTAGGGGCACCAGGATGAGGCCCAACAAAATAGAGGCCCACTAAGATAACGATGGCGATGAGGATTTTTTTCATGATTTGGCCCAGTTTAGTCGGTCACTTGGATTAAACTTCCAAGGAGCTTGATTGGTTTCGATATTCGCAAACATGGCATTCCATGCGCCAGGGGCGTCAGATTGTTCCATGATTTGGTAACGGCGTAAGGCGGCGATAATTTCTAACGGGGATAATTGGATTGGGCAGGCTTCTACGCAGGCTTGACAAGTTGTACATGCCCGTAATTCTTCCGCGGTGATATAATTTCCTAAGAGGGTATTGGTCGAGCTAGGGTCTTTTTGAAGTTCTTCCAAACGATCTCGCGTATCCATCATAATCTTCCGAGGAGACAAGGCCTTACCGGTTTGATTGGCAGGACACTGTTCGGTACAACGACCACATTCAGTACAACTGTAGGCATCTAAGGCATTTTTGATCGTTAGGTCTTTGATATCTTGCGCCCCAAATTTCAAATCAGGATTACTCGGTTCGCCAGGTTTTCCCAACATGATGTTGACTTCATTGGTTACATGAGGCATATCAGACATCTGTGCACTGGATTCTAAGTTCGAATAATAGACCGCAGGGAAAGCGAAAAAAATGTGCAAATGTTTCGAATAAGTCACATATAGAGCAAACAAGAGAATTCCGATGATGTGAATCCACCAGGCAGTTTGCTCGATACTATGTAGATTTCCTGCTGGGAGGAATGATTTGAGATGTTGGGAAATGATAAATGATTGATCCGGGTCGGCGGCGTTCATGATGTAAAGCGCTGACATGAGGACTAATTCAATGATTAAAATAAGGAGCGCATCTTTGATGGGAAAGCCTTTTAATTCACGATGTGCGGCGGAGTCTAATCGCTTGACTTGATTGCTGGCGCGACGGGCGATAAATACGAAACAAGCTACTACCACCCCGCCAGCGAGTATTTCAAAAAAATTGATAATTACGGGATAAAACTTACCTAAAAAAGGGGCAAAAATTCGATGGGTTCCGAGTATTCCATCGAGGATAATTTCAAGGATTTCGATGTTGATTAGGACGAATCCAAGGTAAATCAACAGGTGCATGATGCCGACAAATGGCTTTTCAAACATCTTCTTTTGCCCAAAAGCAAGCAATAAGACGCGTTTCCATCGTTCTTTAGAATTTGTGATGAGAATAGGCTTAGCGAGATGTATGGTTTTTGCAATTTGTCCAAAACGCCTAGCTATCAGATAGCCCATGGCTAGAAGTAGTGCGATGAAGCTTATTTGAGTCATGTTGATTGTGTTCTGGGTAAACGCTGCCGGGGTCTACGACCCCGGCAGCGTTACCGAAATCCAACACC
>JBEEOB010000096.1:0-22864 GCA_041191865.1 Bacteroidota bacterium | reverse complement strand
AGAATAGGCTCAATGAGGTGTAAGTCTTGAAAAGTCATATAAAATGAGAATGTGTGCTTATGAGTAATAACTGGAAATAACAAGCATCCTCATAATGATGCCGCAAGTTACGGCTTTATTTTGGCATTTCGCGCTTTCGGCCTTCAGCCGCGCGCGGTGGGTAACGCTGCCGGGGTCATGACCCCGGCAGCGTGGCTATTAAATGGCGAACGTTTTTTTGGGGAAATAAATTGCCCAAGAACCTGATAATCTACAAACGAATAGAAGCTTGAATTTCAGCTGGTTTTTGGGTACCAATTAATAATTTTTCGCCCGATTTAAAAACCAATTGAAGCCCTTCGTTACCAGAAACGTTATAGACTTTTCCTTGGCCATTAAAGCCATATTTGATTCCCCAACCTCCATATTCTTTTAAAGGACTATATGTCCTAACCTGCGCAGATTCAATCGAATCCCAAGGGTAAAATTGTTCTTTGAAATGGAAGGGAATGAATCGAACATAAATTCCTTCATCAGAAATACGCGTCATTAAACGCATTTGCCAGAACAAAATAGGTAAAGCACACATAATAACTCCCGAAACAATATAGGCAATCTCCGACGAAGGCTTATTCGTAAACAATGAATAGATCATTGCCCCCCAAGAACCCATTAAGACAAGCCATAACCACCATTGCGTAAAGCGTTGGGTTTCTTTGTATTCTTCCATAAAACTAAATTCAATAAACAAAATTAAAATTATTCTACTAAAATTACCATTTTTGGTAAATTTCTATAGCTTTGCTAAAATAATATAGATACTTATGGCATCCAATACTCCTTGTCCACAATGTTCCTCCTACGAAGTTGCAAAAAATGGGATCATTAACGAAAAACAACGATTTAAATGCAAATCCTGTGGTTATAACTTTACTGTGGCCAAAATGGGAAAAAGCATCGATAGTTACTATGTCATCAAAGCACTCCAGTTATACATTGAAGGAGTTAGCTACCGCGAAATCGAACGATTACTAGGCATAAGCCACGTTTCTGTCATGAACTGGGTGAAAAAATACCGGATCAAAATACCGAAGCAAGAGTTCTATACACCTACCTACCGAATACTAAACCACAAAGAGCTATCAGAGTTTGTCATCGTACCCGGAAACCTCAGCAATAAGGGTATGATTATCACTGAATTAGGTGACAAATTTATGGTAATTCAATGGACACGCATAAAAAGCATCTAAAACTATACCAAATTAGCGAAGCTATAGGAAATAAAAGATTTTCATTTAATAATAGAAATATTTGCTCAACCAAAAAATGCAAATAAAACCCTATAAACTTATATTCAAATGAAAACGTCTTCTGTTATTCTATTTGCCTTATTACTGGGAAGTTTAGGACTAAATGGCCAAGGCTCCCAAGATTATGGCTCCGGATTAAAAATTAATTTTAACGAGAAAGGCTCAAAATACATGCGCTTTGTTCTTTGGAATCAAATTTGGGCTCGCTCCATCGACAACAATCCAGGGACTTTAGTCAATGGAACTCCATCGAACAATACCATGGACATCAGTGCTCGCCGCATTCGTATTTTGGCTTATTCGCAAATATCCCCACGCTACATGGTCGTCTTGCACTTTGGTGTCAATAACCAATCATTTGTACAAGGGGGTGCCTCTGCAAGCACGGGTACTGGTGGATATGGTGCTGGGAAAAAGCCTCAAATGTTTTTTCATGATGCCTACAGTGAATATGCCATCAAATTAGCTACCAAAGAAAGCCCCAATACCCTTTCCATCGGTGCTGGACTACATTATTTCAATGGCATCTCGCGAATGAGCTCAGCTAGTACGCTTAATTTCTTAGCGGTAGACGCCCCGATCTTCAACTGGCCTTTGATTGAGAATAGTGATCAATTCGCACGTTTATTTGGTATTTATGCCAAAGGAAAACTCGGCAAGTTGGATTACCGTTTCAATATTAACAAACCCTTTGCAACCAATCTCGTTCCTACGAATGCAAGCAATGCTACGAATGCGATAGCTGTAGATAACAATGGTGATAGCCGCTTATCCAAAGGTGGATATGTCATGTATCAATTCCTAGATCAAGAATCAAACTTGCTTCCCTATACGGTAGGTACTTATGTTGGGACCAAACGCGTCTTCAACCTAGGTGCAGGCTTTTACAATTCACCGGAGGGTACCCTTAGCCAAACCAATGGCGTAAAAAGCAAACATGATATGAATTCTTTTGCAGTCGATGCATTTCTAGATATGCCTATTGGGGATAAAAAGAAAAACATGGCTATTACAGCCTATTCAGCAATCTACTTAAACGATTTTGGGCCCAATTACCTACGAAATGCAGGCATCATGAATCCGGGAACAGTTGACCCAGCATTCACAGGAACCAAAGCGTTGGCAGGGGCAGGAAATGCGCGACCATTGGTGGGTACAGGATCGATATGGTATACCCAGGCCGGATTATTATTGCCTAAAAACTCAGATAGTCCTAAATTACGCGTACAACCTTTTGTTGCCTACACCTTAAAACAATTAGATGCCCTGCCCGCCTCAGGTAGTTATTTTGACATTGGCTCGAATTTCTACGTAGACGGACATAATTCCAAAATTACCCTCCAATATTCTTCTCGCCCTATTTATTCGAGTAAGGATCATGTAAGTGATTATAAAGGAGAATTTGTTATTCAATTTGCCAACTACCTATAAGCTTATCTTTTAAACCATTTAATTCAAAAAACTATGTCACAAAAAAAACAAAGCCTGGCCTACATTATTAGCGCCTCGTCAGTCGGCACACTCATCGAGTGGTATGACTTTTACATTTTCGGTTCGTTAGCTACCGTATTATCAACTAAATTTTTCCCAACAGACAATCCAACGGCTGCCTTCCTAAATACCTTGGCGACTTTTGCTGCAGGTTTTGTCGTTCGTCCATTTGGAGCCTTGGTATTTGGTCGTTTGGGCGATTTAATCGGGCGTAAGTACACATTTATGGTTACATTGATGTTAATGGGCGGTGCGACTTTTGCCATCGGTTTAGTTCCTTCGTATGCCACGATTGGCGGTTGGGCTCCATTCATCGTATTAACATTACGTTTATTACAAGGTTTAGCCTTAGGTGGTGAGTATGGGGGTGCAGCTACCTATGTTGCTGAACATTCGCCAGCTGAGCGTCGTGGATTCTTCACTTCATGGATCCAGACGACAGCTACGGTGGGTTTAGTTATTTCACTGGGAGTGATTATGTTAACACGATCATCAATGAGCAAAGAAGCTTTTGATGAATATGGCTGGCGTGTCCCTTTCTTGCTTTCCATTGTGATGGTTGGTATTTCTTTCTTGATTCGTCGGAACATGGAAGAATCACCCATGTTTGAAAAAGCAAAGAAAGAAGGTACTACTTCAACGAATCCTTTAAAAGAATCCTTTGGAAATAAACTAAACTTGAAGTTCGTCTTATTAGCTTTATTCGGTGCTACCATGGGACAAGGTTTAGTTTGGTATACAGGTCAATTTTATGCCCAAACTTTCTTGTTGAAGATTTGTAACTTAGATGATATTCAAACAAATACCATTTTAGTGATTGGTCTATTATTAGGTACACCGTTATTTATTTTCTTTGGTGCGTTATCCGATAAAATTGGTCGCAAAGGAATCATGTTAGCAGGTATGGCCATTGCCGTATTTGCTTACCGCCCCATCTTTGATAAGATGTACCAAACGGTCAATGTAAAGAATAAAGAAGTAGTCGCTGGATCTGAAAAAATCGAAGAAACGCGTGCGTTAAATGCAAAATCAACGGTTGATTCGTTGGTAACGACCACCACGACTCGTCTTTACACCGATGGAGCCACCTACAAAAAAGTCAGTAAGCTCGTTGTGCTTGCAGACAAAACAGCGGAAGCACCGAAAGCTGAAATCAAAGAGACGATTACCATTAACGATTCAGACAAATGGACTTTAATTGGTATGGTATTTTTATTAATTTCTTTTGTAACGATGGCATATGGTCCAATTGCGGCTTTCTTAGTGGAGCTATTCCCAACAAAAATTCGCTACACATCCATGTCATTACCTTACCACATTGGAAATGGTATCTTTGGTGGTTTGATGCCAGCAATTGCCACGTTCTTAGTAACAACAGCAAAAGACACCAATAAAGTTGCGGAGGAAGCTGGCCAAGTGGCTACGATCGCGAAACCTTACTTAGAAGGATTGAATTACCCAATCGCCTTGGTTAGTGTTTGCGTAGTAATTGGTATTATTTACATCAAAGGCGACAAAAAACACGCCTAAAAACCTATAAAGAATTCTCAATATGAATGCAATTAAGAAAATTTTAGGCCTTGTTTGGATCGCACTAGGTGTGGCAGCAGGCATCTATTTAGTCTATTTCCAAGCGCTTCCCTTGTGGGAAAAAGGAGGTAATGATTTAGTACCAGCTATTATCTACACCTGTGTACTGGCTCCACTTATTTCCATTGGAATGTCTGTTTTTGGATACTATTCCGTGACAGGCGAGTTTGACAACGTGTAATCAACAGACTGACAGGCGCCCTATCCTACTCCCCGGAGTGGATAGGCGCTTGTTATATAAATCGGATGCGGAATAATCGCTTAATTTTAGTGGCCATCGTTTTTATCGGATTGTTAAACTTTCCGATTCTTCGGTTTTTTGATACCCCAAATGATTTTCTGGGGATTCCCGTTATTTACCTATACTTCCTCGCTGTTTGGTTAGGTGCCATCATCAGCACAGGAATCATTTTAAATCGTAACTCAAAGTAACACATGGGCGTTTGGGAAATAGCCTTCTTGTCAATTGCTTATCTGGGCATACTTTTCTCTTTGGCTTTTTGGGCTGAAAAGAAAAAAGCGCAGAACAAAAGCTTGATTAACAACCCACTCATTTATGCCTTATCGCTAGCGATTTATTGCTCTGCTTGGACATTTTATGGTTCAGTAGGCCAAATAACAAGCAGTGGCCTCAGCTTCCTTAGCGTATATTTAGGCCCCACATTGATCATGATTCTCGCGTGGGGTATCGTACGAAAAATCATTCGCATCGCGAAGATTCACAACATTACCAATATTGCCGATTTCATTTCAACGCGATATGGTAAAGATAGCAGAATCGGTTTAGGGGTAACATTGATTTCCTTATTCGCTGGTATCCCCTACATCGGTCTGCAAATCAAAGCCATCGCACAAAGTTTTGACTTAATTACCCAAGCCACCCCCAGTAGCACATTTTACCTGGATCCTTCATTTGTGTTATTTATTGCCTTAACTGTTTTCATCCTCGTATTAGGACCTAAAAAATTTGATTCATCGGAAAAACATGAAGGCATGATTTTCACCATCGCCATGGAATCAATCATCAAATTGATCGCCTTCATCGCCGTGGGGATTTACATTTCGATCCAATTATATAAGGGCTGGCAAGCTGACCCACAACTAGCGAATATCCAATTGCCAAGCATTGAAACAAACGGAGGATATGGCAACTGGTTCATACAATTCATCCTATGTGGCGTGGCCTTCCTATTCCTTCCCCGGGTTTTTCACGTTGCCGTTGTTGAAATTAATGATGAAGAAAACCTGAAGCAAGCCTCATGGATCTTTCCATTATACATGCTGCTGATTAATTTATTCGTCATACCGCTTGGCATAGCTGGCTATGCTATTTTACATCGTGGCGGAATGGATCCAGATTTATATGTATTAGGTCTGCCATTACATTTCAATTCAAACGTATTAGCCTTTATCGTATATATCGGAGGATTTTCTGCTGCAACTGGCATGGTCATTATGGAAACCATGGCCATTAGTTCGATGATCAGCAATAACCTGATTATGCCGCTACTCCTGCAACGTAAAGGTTTCATAAGTGAAAATCAAACAAATTTAGGACGCATCAACCAAAATATTCGTCGGATCATGATCATCTTCATCATGATACTTGGCTATATACATTACCGCGAAACTGAGCAATTGGTCAACTTGGTATCGGTCGGGATGACATCCTTCGTCATTGTGGCCCAATTTGCTCCAGCAACATTACTGGGGATTTATTGGAAAAAAGCGAGCCGACAAGGTGCATTGGCAGGAATTTTCGTCGGATTTATCATCAGCGCGGCATTACTATTCCTGCCCAGTTTAGGAATTTCAACCGATACATTTCGAATCGAAGGACTCAATCCCATTTCAAATGCTGCTTATTGGTCTATTTCCTTTAATTTACTATTTCTTTATGGCGTGTCCATCATGAGTGAGCAAAGTGGAAAAGAAGCCAATCAATCTTACTTGTTTGTCGATGTTTTTGAATATTCTCAAAACGTAGAAAACTCAACCATTTGGCGAGGGAAAGCTCGATTAAGAGATCTTAAATTAGCCTTACATGGTTTCATTGGAAAAATCAATACGGAACAAAAAATCAAGCAAATTGCGATGGCAAATAACATTTCATTGCAAGATGTTTACGCCGACCCAATCCTCGTGACGCAAACCGAAAAAATTCTTGCTGGATTCGTGGGTTCCACATCGGCCCGACTCATTATTTCATCCATCTCTAAAGAGGAGCAAATAGGCATGTCGGAAGTAATTCGATTATTACAAAAGTCGAAAGATTTACAAGAGAGTAATGCAGCATTAGTTAAAATTGATGCCCAAAAGAACGATTTTTTGACAACCGTCACGCATGAAATCCGTTCTCCGATTACCTCCATTCGTTCGCTATCAGAAATCATGGTTGACCACGAGGATATAAGCAATGAAGAAAGAAAGGCATTTTTAGAAACAATTATTCAGGAATCAGACCGATTAAGTCGATTGGTTAACCAGGTATTGGATCTTGAAAAACTAGCTGCCGGAAAAGCGAATTTCAACATGCGGCCAATTGACCTAGCCGAAGTCATTGAAAAAGCCATGCTAAATTTTACTGCAATCGCAAAACAAAACTTCGTCCAAATTTCCATTGATCTTGCCAAAAAAAGAACCAATCGGCAAATTGAAGGTGATTTCGAAAAACTGGTTCAAGTAATAATCAATTTACTTTCCAATGCCATCAAAAACGTTGAACCTGAAAAAGGATTGATTCAAGTTCGTTTATTTGAAAATGCAACACACCTATTCCTAGCCGTGGAAGATAACGGCATCGGAATTGATCCTAAATTCCACGATCAAATTTTCGAAAAGTTTAAACAAGTGGATAATCCTAATCGGAAAATTGAAAGTTCGGGCCTAGGCCTATCCATTTCGAAAAAAATCATCGAAATGCACCATGGAACGATCCATTTAGAAAGTTCGCTGGGCCATGGTGCCAAATTTATCATTAAATTACCCATTCATAAAACAGCCTAAGATGCGAATATTAATTGCCGATGATGAACCTGCCATCTTGATGTCACTCGACTTTCTCATGCGAAAGGAAGGCCATCAAGTTTTCGTAGCGCGTGATGGTGAAGAGGCCATCCAACTTATCGAAAAAGAATTACCTGAAGTGATCATATTGGATATCATGATGCCGAAGGTGGATGGTTATGGCGTTTGCCAACAGGCGAAAATGTTAAAGGCCGACTACCACCCGGCAGTGGTGTTTATTTCAGCCAAAATTGCAGATTCCGATATTGAAAAAGGGTATCAAATGGGAGCAGATTTATATATCCCTAAGCCGTTTTCCAACCGAGATTTGGTCAAAAAAGTACATGAATTATACGAGAAACTAAAAAACTAACCTACATACACATGAGAATTTCATCCTTAGCACAATACCATGAGGCCTACGCTGAAAGTGTAAATCACCCCGAGCAATTCTGGGCAAATATTGCCAATGAATTCGAATGGATTAAACCATTTACCAAAGTACTTGATTGGAGTTTTGACGACTATTCTGTCAAATGGTTCGAAGATGGCCAAATGAATATTACGTCCAATGCACTCGACCGTCATCTGAAAACAATCCCGGATCAAGCTGCGATTGTCTACGAACCGAACGAACCCGGAGACGAGGCGATTACGTTGACCTATCGCCAACTGCATGAACGCGTCTGCAAATTTAGCAATGTATTGAAAGCGCAAGGCGTTAAAAAAGGAGATCGTGTATGTATTTATATGCCGATGATCCCCGAATTAGCCATTGCAGTTTTAGCTTGTGCACGTATCGGAGCGATTCACTCGGTGGTTTTTGGTGGATTCTCAGCACAATCCATTTCGGATCGCATCAACGATTCCTTATGTAAAATTGTCATTACCACGGACGGCGCTGTACGTGGGAACAAGACCATCCCGATGAAGGAAACAGTTGACGATGCATTAATTTCTTGCCCATGTGTCGAGACCGTTATCGTCAAAACAAGGACCAAAACTCCCGTTGCCATGTTGAAAGGCCGTGACCTCTGGTGGGAAGAGGAAGAAGCTCAAGCATCCAAAGATTGCGCTCCTGAGCCGATGAATGCCGAAGACCCCTTGTTTATTTTATATACATCAGGGTCAACTGGCAAACCCAAAGGTGTAGTACATACGTGTGGAGGTTACATGGTTTACACAGCGTATACATTCGCCAATGTTTTTCAATACAATCCAGGCGATGTATTTTTCTGTACCGCCGATATTGGTTGGATCACAGGCCACTCCTATTTGGTTTATGGCCCCTTATTGAATGGAGCCATTTCTGTGCTGTTTGAAGGCATCCCTACTTACCCAGATGCGGGTCGTTTTTGGGATATCATCAAACGTCACCAAGTGAACATCTTCTATACAGCCCCTACGGCGATTCGCTCGTTGATGGGTTTTGGCGACGAGGTTTTGGAAGGCAAAGATTTAAGTTCACTTCGTGTTTTAGGCTCCGTAGGCGAACCAATCAACGAAGAAGCGTGGCAATGGTACCACGAAAAAATTGGTCAAGGCAACTGTCCGATCGTGGATACTTGGTGGCAAACAGAAACAGGCGGATTAATGATCTCTCCGATCGCGGGAATCACCCCATTAAAACCTGCATTCGCTACATTGCCATTACCTGGCGTCCAACCGATTTTAGTGGATGAAAACGGCAAGGAAATCGAAGGAAATGGGGTCAATGGAAATTTATGTATCAAATATCCGTGGCCGTCAATTATCCGAACAACCTACGGAGATCACGAACGTTGCAAAACAACGTATTTCTCTACTTATAAAGGGTTGTATTTCACGGGCGACGGATGTATGCGTGACGAGGATGGATACTACCGCATTACCGGTCGGGTTGATGATGTCATGAATATCTCAGGCCACCGCATCGGAACGGCAGAAGTGGAGAATGCGATCAACATGCACACTGGAGTTATTGAATCCGCGGTGGTTGGCTTCCCGCACGATGTCAAAGGACAAGGCATCTATGCCTATGTGATTTGCGAACATCCGACGATCAATGATGAATTAACGCGGAAAGATATTTTAGCTACCGTTGCTCGCGTGATTGGGCCTATCGCTAAACCGGATAAGATTCAATTTGTAACGGGCTTACCCAAAACACGTTCTGGAAAAATCATGCGTCGTATTTTACGTAAAGTCGCAGAGGGTGAATTTGGTAGCTTAGGTGATACCTCTACCCTATTGGATCCGAGTGTGGTGGATTCGATTATTGCGGGTGCGCAATAAAACAGAATGAAGAGTGAAGAGTGAAGAGTTAAGAGTTAAGAGCTAAGATGCCCGGGGTGTAAACTTCGGGCATTTATTTTATAAAAAAAAGCCCCGAGAATAAATCCCGGGGCTCCTATAAACTAGGCCAAAAATCAACTCTTAGCTCTTAACTCTTAGTTCTAAACTCTAATTACCAAAAGTAGGTATACAACATCAACAACATCATCACGATCACAACGGAACCCACGATAAACGATGGAGCCAATTTGAACATCTTCGCGTCGATTTCCAGTCCTTTTGGATTGTTCTTTGATTCAGGATCCAACAAGGAGATAATCACCATCGATGAAATACAGAATGTAAATACCCAACCCATACGGTCAATAAATGGAATCACATATACACCGTCTGCATCTGGGAAAGCAGTATAGAAAATACTATCGGTTACGCCAGTCCATGTTGGAATATACTTAGATACAATGGAGAATGTTACCCCACCAAGCAATGCGAATAAAGCTGCTTTTGACGTAGTACGTTTCCAGAAGAATCCCATGATAAACAAGGCAAAAATACCTGGTGAGAAATAACCTGTATATTCTTGAATAAATTGGAAACCACCTTTCTTATCAATCCCCATAAATGGAGCGATTAAAATAGCGATGATAATAGCAGCAACCACAGAAAGACGTCCAATCGAAACCAATTGCTTCTCAGATGCATTGGGATTGATGTAATTCTTGTAAATATCCAAGGTGAAAATTGTCGAAATTGAATTCGCTTTACCTGCCATCGATGCTACAACTGCCGCAGTTAACGCTGCAAAGGATAAACCTTTAAGGCCAACAGGCAATAAGTTCAATAAGACAGGGTAAGCATTATCCTTACTCAATACACCATCCTTCAGCATCTCTTCTTGGAACATACCGTCTTTCCACAATAAATAAGCAGCAATACCTGGTAAAACTACGATAATAGGCATCATCATTTTCAAGAAAGCTGCAAACATGATTCCGTTACGCGCAGTCGGCAAATCAGCTCCTAACGCACGTTGCGTAATGTACTGGTTACATCCCCAATAGTTCAAGTTGACAATCCACATACCTCCAATTAACACCGCCAAACCTGGCAATGAAGGATAATTTGCGTTGTCTTTACTAAAGATCATGTGGAAGTGATCCGGTGCTTTCGTCATTAAATGATTTAATCCATTCACAACTCCATCTCCACCAAATCGCTCAGAAACTAAATTTAAAGCCAAATAAGAAGTAACTAAACCTCCTAAAACCAAGAATACAACTTGGATCACATCCGTATAACCAATGACCTTCATACCACCTAGCGTAATGATGATGGCAAATGCCGACATGGCAATCATACAAACTGTGAAATCTAATCCTGAAATCGTCGAAACGGCCAATGCCCCTAAGTACAAAATGGAAGTTAAATTTACCGCAATGTACAATAACAACCAGAAAACAGCCATAATTAAACTTACCGTCGAATTATAACGCCGATTTAAAAACTGTGGCATGGTAAAAATCTTATTCTTCAGGTAAATTGGCATGAAGAAAATCGCAACGATCAAGAGTGTCGCTGCCGCCATCCACTCATAAGTGGCAATAGCCAAACCCATTTGAAATCCATCACCCGAAGTTCCGATAAATTGCTCAGCAGAAATATTGGAAGCGATCAAGGAAGAACCAATCGCCCACCAGGTTAATGAACCTTCGGCTAAAAAGAAATCATTGGAATCCGCGATTTTAGATTTTTTCTTATTGTAAATCCAATATCCATAGCCAGAAACCACAATGAAATAAAATAAAAAGACTAAGTAGTCGAGCAGCTGTAAACTGTGTGCTTGCATAAAATTGGGTTTAGTTAAGGGTAATCTTTGCGAAAATAGGATATTTCAGGGGAAAAGAAAAGGATTTACCGGAATTATACTATTCCCAATAGGTGGGCTTAACCATAACGACTTCCTCTTCGCGATCTACAATGACCTGACCGGGCAATAAATCTTTCGTCTTCCGAACATACTTTTTAGCCGTTACGATGACAGGACAAAGCGACTCTGTCGCTCGCTTGGAAAAATGCGCTGCCAACTCAGCAGCTTTCTCAATCACATGTTTAGGAACCGTACGCTGTTGGGGATTCCGAATAATCACATGGGAACCCGATACATCCCTTGCATGCAGCCAAATATCAAATTTCTTCGCATACTTAAGCGTCAGCAAATCATTATTCTTCGCATTTTTTCCTACCCAAATGGTCCATCCACTTGTCACAAATTGCTTAAAGGGCAATTCATCGGATGATTGTTTGGTTGACTCCTGGACTTTCAAAAATTGCAAATAGGGTTTTAACTCCCTTCGAACTTGGGCAGCTTCGATTCCTTTTAATTGCTCACCCAACTCTTGAATTTCAGCCTTTTTACGAGCTACCGTTGCCTCCCACTGAGCTATTTCCTTGGAAAAATTCTTCGCCTTACGGTAATAGTTTTCAGCATTTTCGGGACCCGATAGTTGGGCATTCAGCTTGATTACAACCGTTCCACCCGTATAAAAATTATCGAGTTCAACAGATTTTGCCCCGGCAGGGATTAAATGCAAAAAAGCCATCAAAATATTGCCTATTTCTTCATAAGCTAGATTTGAATCACGGTTGACTTGTTGCTTTTCAAGACTTGCTAAGTAATGAATCGCCTTCAAATGCAGTTTACCTAATGTTTCCATCAGTAGTGCCTTTTCACGACGAAACTCCCCTACGGAATAATGCAGTGAATAAAATTGATTCAATGCATCAAAAACATCCTGCGTCTGATACAATGCTGGGGTCGAAATCGGAAACAAACTTAAGCCAATCCCTTTCGGTGTTTCAATAATCGAAAAAGTGGGAGATTCTAAGAAAACAAAGGTTTGTTGGAGCATGTCCCATTTCCCCTGCACCGACTGATTCTCATAACCTTGCGCAAGTAAAAACGCGGCACCTTCCTTTCCCAAAGTAGGATACAAAGGCATCCAATCCCCATCGGCCTGCTGAAACGCCTCATAAGACTGATCGATAGTTCGATCCAATTGCTTCAATGTTAAATCAAAATCCTTACCTAAGCGTTTTTGAAATTGCCCGCGGTGTTCCCCTGCTTGGAAAAGAATGACATTGGATCGATTCCCAAACATTTTCAGTACGAGCACTTGCTCGCCCAAGAAATACAAACCTATGGCACGTTCATTGTCGAAAACACGCACATCTTGCACTTCATGTAAGAGTAAATCCGAAAATAGATCCACGGAATTACGTCCCGCCCGACGAAAATCATCCGGAAATTGTATGCTTGAAAATTGCGAACCAAAACTGCATTTGATCCAAAAATCTTGTCCATTTTGTCGCTCAAATCCAATCACCAATTCATCTTTTTCCTGCGAAAAACATTGCTTGAGCCGCGCATACGTCAAGATTTGACGAAGCTCTCGCGCTAAGATTCGTAGGAAAAAATGATTGTTATGCATAAATTGAATTTTTATTTACTCGCATGCCCCTTCCAGATTCTTACCTTTCTGTTTCGCAACCCGCCGAGGGACTCTACAAAGATAAAGGAAGTAAATTCATCGGGTATGTATTTCCCGTGAAAGATGTCGAAGATATCAAGGAACAGATAAATTCCCTAAAAGAATTGCATCCCAAGGCCAGGCACATTTGTTACGCTTACCGACTCGGCTTCACGCCGGAAGAAGCCCGTTCCAATGATGATGGAGAACCCTCTGGAAGTGCAGGAAAACCTATTTTAAATACCATTCTCTCTACGAATGTCCATTTTACCCTCGTTGCTGTTGTACGCTATTTTGGGGGAACTTTATTGGGCGTTCCTGGCTTAATCCAAGCCTACAAAGAAGCAAGCCTTGAAGCTTTTGCTGCTTCGGAAATCGTCGAAATCGAACCCATGGATACCCTGGAAATTCGTTTCAACTACCCACAAATGAATGAGGTCATGAAAGTGATCAAAAAATTTCCGATTCAGATAGTAGAACAGGAGATCAATAATGATTGTTGGTATAAACTTACATTCCCAATCCGCATCACCAATGAGGTTCAAATAGCATTTGATAAAGCATTGGAATCGTATTAAACCAACAAATAGATAATCAAAATTAATTATCAGTTCATTATTAATTAGCCAACTATTCTTTGATGTACTTGTGGCAAATCAATCGATATGCCCCCAATTTTTCGCAAACGAGGCTGGAGAGTCTTCTTTTATTCTAATGAAGGAAAAGAACAAATGCATATTCATACCATAAAAGGAGATGCCGAGGTGAAATATTGGATTAGTCAAAAATTGAATATTATATCCTGTGCAAATTCATTTAATTTGAGCCCCATGTTGCAAAGAGAAATAGAAGAACTATTAATCGAACAATTGCCACAGATCATTAAAACCTGAAATATTTATTTCAAATTTACCAATGAAATCAAATCAAAAACACATTCGGGAAATTCGATTTGAAGGTGATATGATCATCATCCAAGGCGAAAGAAAATCAATCAAAACGGCCATTGCTGATATCTCACAAAAATTGATGCATGCAACATCCATCGAACGAAATACATATAAAATAAGTCCATCAGGATCAGGTGTACATTGGCCGCTCATCGATGAAGACCTCTCCTTTCCAAATTTATAATCCCCACCCCTTTCCGCTTCGCTTTTGATTCAGTAGATTTGTTTTAGCATCTAAATGCTAAACTAAACCTATGAACTACTATAAAATCTACCGCATCGAATCGGGTATCCAAATCGAAAACCAACACGGACAATTATCCGAACCGATATTCGTTTCTTGGGATGATTGCATCAACCAAGCGCATCTTTTACAATTCTGCCAAAATCAGTCCTACGCCGAGCATCTAAGAGAAGCGATTCAAACACCCATCGAATCCCAAGAGATTTGGGCGGCTGGAGTAACCTATTTACGTAGCAAAGTGGCCCGCATGGAAGAGTCCAAAGAATCCGGCGGTGATACATTTTACGACAAGGTATACGATGCCGAAAGACCTGAAATTTTCTACAAGGGCAATAAATTGCGCGCCATCGGACATCAGGGTGAGGTGCGTATTCGTCAAGATTCTGCTTGGAATGTTCCCGAACCCGAATTGACCTTGTACATTAACAAGTATAAGCAAATCGCTGGCTATCTGATTGGGAATGACATGAGCTCCCGCGACATTGAAGGCGAAAACCCACTTTATTTGCCGCAAGCGAAGGTCTATGACGCCTCCGCCGGAATTGGCCCTTGCCTTTTGGTGACCGACAGTCCTTTGGCTCCGGAAACGGTAATCTCGATGCGGATTTACAGAGGCCAACAAGAAGTCTTCCAAGGTGAAACCCAAATTTCCCAAATGAAACGGAGCCACGAAGAACTCAAAGACTACTTAACCCGTGAAATGAGCTTTCCAAATGGCGTTTACCTCATGACCGGAACTTGCATTGTACCTGACCCTCCATTCACTTTGCAAGCACATGACGAAATACATATCCAAATCGAACCTATAGGTACACTTATCCAAACCGTACAAGCATGAATTTCACAGGAAAACAACTCATAGGTTTTAGCCAAAAAGCGAACGGACAGCGAACTTTTCAAGGCATTCAGGCCACGACGAACGAAGCACTTCCACAAATCTACATCGAAGCAACTGCTGACGAGGCAGATGAAGCGCTAAGCAAAGCCTCCGCGGCATTTAAAGTATATCGTAACCTAACGGATGCCCAAAGAGCCACTTTTTTAAATGCAATAGCTGCGGAAATTTTAGCCATTGGCGATATGTTAATTCAAACAGCCTGTGCCGAATCAGGACTACCCGAAGCGCGCATTAGCGGCGAACGCGGACGAACCATTGGTCAAATTCAAGCATTTGCTCAGTTCATTTCAAATCCCGCTTGGAAACGCGAAATCGTAGATGAGGCTATGCCAGAGCGCCAACCGCTACCCAAGCCTCGTTTGGTTCAACATCAAATTCCGCTTGGACCTACGGTTGTTTTTGGGGCTAGCAATTTCCCCTTAGCTTTTTCTGTCGCCGGAGGTGATACGATGTCTGCCCTAGCTGCAGGTTGTCCCGTGCTATTCAAAGCACATCCCGCACATCCCAATACTTCTGACTTGGTAGGCCAAGCCATTCAAAAAGCTGCTGAAAAAACAGGCATGCCAGATGGCACTTTTTCTTTATTACATGCACATGGTCATGAGATTGGTGGCTACTTAGTGACACATGCACAAACCAAAGCCGTTGCATTTACGGGTTCCTACCGTGGAGGAAAAGCCTTGTTTGATTTAGCCGTACGCAGGGAAGTACCCATTCCCGTCTATGCCGAAATGGGCTCTATCAATCCTGTCTACCTATTCAGTGACCGAATCGCTTCGCAAGGTGAGGCATTAGCAGATGCCTTCAGCCAATCCATTTGCATGGGTGTCGGCCAATTTTGCACCAATCCAGGCTTAATCGTATTACTCGAAAAGGACAAAGCATTCTTGAATACATTAGCGACAAAATTAGACGTGATGCCACTGGGAACATTCCTGACGAAAGGCATTAAAGATGCTTTTGCACATGGTTGGAATACTTTAAATCACCATCCGGCTACTGAACGCCTAACAGCATCGGAAATTCCAGCACCGAGTTTGTTCAGCACTTCAGTCCAGCATGCTTTAGCACACCCAGAAGTTTTAGAAGAGGTTTTTGGCCCTTGCACGCTGGCTGTGATTTGCAAAGATCTAGCCGAGATGATTTCATTTACGGAACAATTACCTGGCCAACTCACCGCAACCATTCAGGCGGAGCCAACTGACCTAGCAGGTTTAGGTGAGCTCATCGATGAGGTAAGCCAAAAGGTTGGACGTATCCTTTTAAATGGTTTCCCTACAGGCGTTGAGGTATCTCCGGCCATGGTGCACGGAGGTCCTTTCCCGGCAACTTCTGACGCGCGCAGTACTTCAGTTGGCACCGAGGCTATCTATCGATTTACAAGACCGGTTTGTTGGCAGAATTTTTAGCCAAACCTGTAGAGACGCGATACCTCGCGTCTAAATCAAAAAAGACGCGAAGTATCGCGTCTCTACAAAAAACAAAATAACCCCAGGCTTTAGCCTGGGGCATTTTCCCAAAAACCTAAATCTCCACCTCTACATTCTCAAAAGTCAAATTCCCCTCCTTGTCTACATCCATCAATACCGCAGATTCCTTCTGAATTTTACCTGATAAAATGGATTTCGATAATTCGTTTAAGACAACCCGTTGGAGTACACGCTTCATCGGCCGACCGCCGTACAGCGGATCAAATCCTTCTTTGGCTAATTTATTCAAGGCCTCTTCTGTCGCTTCAATCGTAATGTGTTGCTCCGCTAGGCGATGTTGGATCTCCTTGAATTGGATACTCAAAATCTTACGCGCATGTTCCTCTGTCAAAGGTTCAAACAAGACAATCTCATCTACTCGATTCAAAAACTCTGGACGCACTTGTTGCTTCAACAACACCATCACCTCCTCTTTCGCCTCTTCCATCAGAATGGCATTGTTCCAGCCCTCCATTTGGCCTAATTTCTCCTGTATCACATGACTACCGATATTCGAAGTCATAATGATTATCGTGTTCTTGAAATTCGCCGTCCGCCCCTTGTTATCGGTTAAGCGGCCTTCATCCAATACCTGCAACAAAATATTCCAAACATCCGGATGTGCCTTTTCAATCTCGTCTAAGAGCACAACAGAATATGGTTTCCGACGAACCGCTTCGGTCAATTGTCCCCCCTCATCATAGCCCACATAGCCCGGAGGCGCTCCCACTAATCGGGAAACCGCATGTCGTTCTTGGTACTCCGACATATCAATTCGAACAATAGCATTCTCGTCATTGAATAAATAAGATGCCAAAGACTTCGCTAATTCCGTTTTACCAACCCCGGTTGTTCCGAGGAAGATAAATGAACCGATAGGCCTGCGTGGATCTTGCAAACCCGCACGAGAACGGCGCACCGCATCCGAAACCAATTCAATGGCTTGATCTTGTCCAGCGACACGCTTGTGTAACTCATCCTCCAAATGCAATAACTTCTCAATTTCCGTTTGGAGCATTTTACTGACCGGAATCCCCGTCCATTTAGCTACCACCTCTGCGACATTCTCAGCCGTTACCTCTTCCTGCAACATGCCATTCTCCCCATGGGACTGCGCTTGCAAATCTTTCAACTTCTGTTCCGATTCTACCAAACGACCATAACGAATCTCGGCAACTTTGCCGTAATCCCCTTGCCGTTCCGCTTGATCAGCTTCGAGTTTTAATTTGTCGATCTGCTCTTTTTCCGCACGAATCGTATCGAGTACCCCCTTCTCCGACTGCCATTGCGCCTTTAATGCATCTCGTTTTTCAGACAAATCAGCTAATTCACGGTTTAAGACAGCCTCTTTCTCTTTGTTATTTTCCCGGCGGATTGCTTCCCGTTCAATCTCCAAAGACATAATCTTCCGCTGGATATCATCAATCGCCTCCGGTACAGAATCTATTTCCAAACGCATTTTGGCAGCTGCCTCATCCATCAAGTCAATCGCCTTGTCGGGCAAGAAACGATCTGAGATATAGCGGCTCGACAATTCCACGGCGGCGATGACCGCATCATCTTGAATACGCACACCATGATGCAATTCATATTTATCTTTGATACCACGCAAAATAGAAATTGCATCTGCTACATCCGGTTCATCTACAATCACCGACTGGAAACGGCGCTCTAGGGCTTTATCTTTCTCAATGTATTTTTGATACTCCTTCAAAGTTGTCGCACCAATCGCATGCAATTCCCCACGAGCCAAGGCTGGCTTAAGTAAATTCGCAGCATCCATCGCACCCTCGCCTCCACCACCAGCTCCAATTAACGTATGGATCTCGTCAATAAATAAAACAATCTCTCCATCCGAATCACTCACTTCCTTAATCACAGCTTTCAAACGCTCCTCAAATTCTCCTTTGTATTTGGCACCCGCAACCAATAAACCCATATCCAAGGACATAACAATTTTGGACTTTAGATTCTCGGGAACATCACCGGATACAATTCTTTGGGCCAATCCTTCGACAATAGCCGTTTTACCAACACCCGGCTCACCCACGAGCATGGGATTGTTTTTAGTACGGCGGGAAAGGATTTGCAAGACCCGACGAATCTCCTCGTCGCGTCCAATCACCGGGTCAATTTTACCCGCTTTCGCTAATTCATTTAAATTCTTACCGTATTTTTCCAAAGACTGGTAAGTACCTTCTGCATGTGGATCATTCACTTTCCTATTTCCTCTAAGTTCGATGATTGCTTGTTTAAAATTCTTCGTTGTCAATCCGAGCTTTTTGAGAGCATCGGCCACGGAATCGTTTCCATCCAACAAGGACAAGAACAACAATTCCACACTCACATACGTATCCCCAAAATCGGCTTTTAATTTATCCGCTCGCTGCAATGCTTGCTGCAAGGCATTACTTGCATAAGCTTGCTCGCCTGATACCTTTGGATAGGAATTCAAGATAGGCACCAAAGCCGTTTGAATTTGGGTGGGATTCACGCCTAATTTCTTCAATAGAAAGGAGGCGGTTTGGGTATCATCTTGTAAAATCGCAAGCAATAAATGCCCTGTTTCGATGGCTTGTTGGCCACGCTCTTGCGCAATTTCCATCGCCTGCTGAATGATGACACTCGATTGGGATGTGTAGTTATTTGGATTCATGTGGTTAAAATATTTGCAGGGGTACTTGCAAATGAACCACCATAAATGAATTGCGGAAATTATGGCGTGCTCTACAGAGGCACTACGAACAAAAATCGGCCATTATGGCACGTATTAGGCGAATCTGTCCGAAATCACCTGCTTAAATGAAGCAAGTGCCTCCTTCAATTCGATGATTTCAACCGGAAATTGACTGAACTCACAAAGCTTCGCTTTCAACTCAATTTTTTCGCAAAGCCCATGTACCTGGGCCGCACCTAAGGTACCGGAATTCCCTTTTAACGTGTGTAACTCTGATTGTACACCCTTGCAATCATTTGCAGCGTATGCTTTTTCAGCTTGTAGTATTTGCTCCTCCGCTTCTGCGATAAACTCCACCAACATCCCTTCTACAAAAGTAGGATCCCCACCTACTGCATCAGCAATTGACTTGAGTACTTCTTCATCAACCACCGCATAGGATTGATCTTGAATAGTTACATCCGGTGCGTGACCGTTATGTACCCATTTCCCCACCATTTGAATGAGTTGCTGGGCACGTATCGGTTTAGCCAAATAATCATCCATCCCAGCAGCTAAGAATCGCTCCCTGTCTTCTTTCATGGCATAGGCTGTCATGGCAACGATAGGTGGTAATTCCAATACCGATTTTTTCAGTCGGCGGGTCGTCTCCATCCCATCCATCTCAGGCATTTGAATATCCATAAGTACCAAATCGAAGTCACCATCGCTTGCCAAACGATTTATTGCTTCCTGACCGCTGGTAGCTGTTTCTACAACACAGCCTGCTTTGTATAAAATCTGGGCCGCTACTTTGCGGTTGGTCGCGTTATCATCGACCAATAAAATCCTTGCATGTACTTCTTTCAAGGTACCTGCGATATCAAATCGTTCTGCGTTTGAAATGGAAGATGCTTTCGAGGCATCACCTATCGCTAAACGAACGGTAAACCAAAATGTACTGCCATGGCCTTCCGCTGATTCCACCCCAATCTCCCCTTCCATCATCTTACAGAATTCCCGCGAAATGGCTAAACCTAAGCCCGTTCCTCCGTAATTCTTGGAAGTTGAATTGTCAAGTTGTTGAAAAGCAGAGAATAATTTCGTTAAGTTTTCGGAACTAATTCCTATTCCGGTATCCGTTACACGAACCATAAGCTCGACAAACTGAGAAGTCAATTGAGCCGTTGAAACGGAAATAGTCACGGAACCGTTTTCCGTAAACTTCAACGCATTGGAAGTTAAATTCGATAAGATTTGTAGTAGACGTGTTTCATCGGCGACAACAACCTTTGGTACATCTTCGGCAATCGAATAAGTGACCTTATTTCCCTTTTGATGGGCAATGGGCGTAAATAAGGACATCAAACGATCCAACAAATCTTCGAAAACTAAATCCGCAGGATGCAAGACCATTTTACCAGCTTCGATTTTGGCTAAATCCAAGATATCATTCAGAATATGCAGGAGCGTTTCGGATGATTTACGGATGGTTTGAAGGTAATCTTGTTGGTCCTCATTCAAAGGCGAATCGCACAATAAATCCACCATGCCAATCACCCCATTCATGGGCGTACGAATCTCATGAGACATATTGGCCAAAAACTGTTCCTTCACTTTCAAGGAATGTTCTGCCTGTTCACGCGCTTCCACGAGTTGGGTTTGATATTTCTTTAGGTCGGTTATGTCTCGTGCGATACCGGATACCTCGCCGATATTTCCTCCGGATTGAATGGGATTTAGGTAGATCTCCAACCATTTTTGCTCGCCGGATTTTGTCGCAAGTTCTAATTCAAAATGTTGTTTTTGTCCTCGAAAGGCTAGCTTATATTTATCTTCCAAAGGTCTACGCTCATTTGGCGCAACCAATTGAAAGCCCATGCTTTCCGTGCTAAAATTCAATTGAGGTTTAATCTGCAGTTGCTGCTCTAAGAGTTCCGCATATTCATGATTAAAACTCGTCAACATCAAGCGCTTATTCACCGACCACATTAAGTGAGAACTTCCTTCAAATATGGCATTCAAACGTGCAGTCTCATGTGCCAAAGCTTCTTCCGCTTGCTTACGCGCGATGGCTACGGCAACCTGACTGGAAATAAAGTCTAATAACTCAAGATCTCGGTTCTCGTATTTGTTGGCACGCTCATAGGACTTAACCCCAATAATGCCTGTAACTCGGTCCCCTATACGCAAAGGAACGCAAAGCATCACTTTAGGTACGACACCATAAAGATAAATCTTCTTGTCTTTGGCAAGCTGATGAATATCATCATCATGCAAAATCAACGGCTTATTGGCCATAATGGCATATTCCGTTAGGCCATTTCCCAATTTTCGCTTGGTAAAATGGACACGCGAATCGAAATATTCATCGATGTAATACGGGAAATACAAATAGCTTTTTCCTGGATCGTACTGCGCAATAAAGAAATTCTTCACATCAATCACCTCGCCCAATTGCTTGTGAATGTTCACATACAAATCGTCCAGATTGGTCGAATTAATGGCAACCTGAGCGATGGAGGAAAATAATTTATTGGCACGTTCCGCACGAACTTTTGCAGTCGAGTTATGCAAAATACAGCGATAAGCTGTGGGTGCGCCCCGCTCAAAACGACAGGTCGCAGAACCCGAAACATAGAGTCGTCGGCCGTCTTTTCGTCGAAACACTGCCGTGAATTCTGGCAATTCCTCCCCTTTACTCAACAAATCAAATTGCGCTTGCGTCACATGGGCAAATTCCGGATGGAGTACATCCTGCATTTTCAAGTCGCGTGCTTCCTCTTCGGAATAGCCCATGGTTTCGAGCCAGGCTTTATTGACAAAAAGGAAACGACCGGAAATACCCGTGATTTGAATTAAATCGGTCGTGTTGTTGATTAAATCTTGTAACTGGGCGTTCGACCGACTTAAGGCTTCGGAAACTTTCTTTCGTTCGGTGATATCTTCACCAATAATACTTAAATATGTTGTTTGATCGGCTTCCTGAACGATGGTTGAAGCAACCTCCACCCATTTCATCGCGCCCGTTTTGGTGACGTAATTCCGTTCTCTATCCTCGAATAAACCACCCGAGGCAATCGCTTTTTGGAAGGACGCACGTCGGTCTTCGGTTTCACCCTCAGGCAATAAAGTAGCGAAGAAGTCTTTTCCGTTTAATTCCCCCCCTTTGTAATTTAATAATTGGTGGGTGTAGGCATTGGCAAAAACGATGGTTCCATCGAGTGCCATGATGATACCAAATAATTTAAGGCCTTCAAGCGTTTTGATTAGGTTCTCCTTTGATGTCGCATCAGACGCAATACCATCATTTATTTCAAGTACATCCAATTGCTTTTTAAGCTCCTGTATTTCCTGAATGAGATCGTCCTTTGTCTTATTTGCCCAAGCAGCCATGGCTTTATTCCCTATTTTTGCTTAAATGTACAAAAAAGGGCGTAATTTCGCGTACCCTTAAGCCCCAAGAACAC
>JBEEOB010000095.1:0-27455 GCA_041191865.1 Bacteroidota bacterium | reverse complement strand
GCCTCTTGAACTCGTTGTCTATCTAAGTTTTGGTCAATCGAACTGGTACGAACATATAGAATACTTAGTTTTTTCATAATATTAGACTTATGGTGTTATAACCCTAAAATTATGCCTTAATGCACTAGAATGCTGCATTTTTTGTTCAATTTCTACATGTGAGTGTTTCACATTACAAGGTATACTCTAATATTATGAGATTGAGTCTTCCCGAAAGAACTCATTTAGTTGTTCATACGATTTCATCCTATATTCGAACTCCTTCTTTGCATAATCCCGGTATTTCTTTGCAAATGGGTGTTTGCTTGTCATCAAGTCATGGAACTGTTCTTTGGTTAGTTGGGAGAGGGAAGTGATTACACCATCTGCCGGTCTATATTCTTCTGATGAGATGTCTTTTTCTGTCATTTTATAAAAAATGGATTGAGCTTAACGAATGGGTCAATTCCCACAATGACAATTTACGGCAAAATCGGTACTATTATTGACCTATAATTGTGGATTCTGATACTAATATCCCAAATCTTAATTTTATCCCCTGTTGAAAGTTATACATATCCCTCTTACGATAAAAACCTCCTTTTAATTACAGAAAGTGGGGTTTGATTTCTTAGCAATTCCTTAGCATTGGAGCCTTCCCTTTTTTATCCATTTTCGATATATTTATTAAAAAGGTAAGAATTAGTTTGTAGTGGAGCTGATTGATACCATAATGATTTAGAGTACTCCCCCTCATTAAAGTAACCGTCCACTACCGGTGAACTAATGGGGGATTTTTATTTACATGTTTTCTTATTTCAAAGGTGGAATACAAGACACATACCTCAACAGACATATCGATTTACCAACACTGGTAAGGTTGATAAAAAATAATCCTGAGAAACTTAAAATTGAAAAGGTTCGGGAACTTAGAAGAATTGGGAAGGATTACGATTCACTAAAAAAATCTTTACCGAATGTAACACCTAATTGTTTACTTAAGGTTCGTAAACTTAAAGATGCAGATTACAACCTGATTGCACCATCATCCTACATCTACTTTGATATTGATGACTATCCCAATTCTCAAAAACTAAAAGACCGGTTTATTGTAGAATATGGTAACCTAGCTTCTCTTATATGTATATCATGTAGTCGTGGTGGTATTTCTATCTTCTTTAAGGTATCAAATCATCTTAAGAATGAGCATGATTTCCTTATTGCTCGGCAATACATTATTGATAACATATTGGTAAATAAGAAAATTGATACCAATGCTGGAGGTATTGCACGTGCGATGTTTATTTCTTCTGACCCTGATTTATTCTTTAACTACGAGAATGAATTAGAGGTACCAGTGTCATTATTTAAAAAGAGCAAGAAGAAGGTTGATAACTGCCGGTTGGAAGACAAAATATCTAATGCTGGTATGATACGTATCCATTGTGCACCCCAAGAACCATTTATACCCATCCCAATCAAAGAAATTTTAGAGCAATTGATACTGGAAACTCCAGTAATTGTTGAGAACCCGGTAGTAGATTACAATGAAGTCAATTACGTTGAGATAAGGTTCCAGTATCTTATTAAGGATGGATTGAAACATAAAACATTTACCAATATGACTCACAAGTTGTTATTCCTAAATCCTTCTGCCGATAAACATTTGCTCCTTTCATATCTCTATCATGTGAATGAGGAATATACCGGTAATAAGAAAATGGAGCAACGAGAGCTGATGGGGTTATTTGAAACAATATACCATGGTGCAACATTCCTTGGGAACTCTATGGTTAAACCGGTCCTAAAACGTATTCATTATAATAAGGATTGTGATGCAACATTCAACAAACGTAAAGTCTCGGGTAAGATTAGAGGGGCACTAAAAGAGAATGAAACTAAGCTGAAAATTAGGGCCGCAATTGAGGAGATGGAAGCCAAAGGTATCCCCATTTCCAAGACAAGTATATCAAAACATTCAGGAATTCACAGGGGAACAATCATAAAACACATGGATACAGACCTTCATGACATAAAAAATATTATAGACGAAATCAATGATTCTATTGGATAATGGCACATTTCAACCTCCTTCAAATTAAAATAAGAAAAATAATTTAAAATATATTTGTAAGTATTTTGGAAAGTACAACAAAGTGTATACCTTTGCTAAACCAAAACAGAAAAAAGGAATATGTTATTCATTCAGGAGGTTCTTACTTACGGTAACGGAATTCTTCAGCACGCGCTGGAAGCTGTGAATGGGTATGACTCAATGTTCCAAGAAGCATTATTGTTATTGATTCTAACAAAGACTAATAACGAGTTAAACAAAGAGATGACTAAGAAATTCTTTGAAGAGTATCCAAATTTAAAATCAATGGCACCTTCACAAAGTGTTGTTGAATTTATTTGTGAGGATAACTTTAAAGACTCAGTCTATGCAAATAACTCAAACATGAACTTGTGGTTTAAACTTGCCTCGATGAAACAAAGTATACTTGAATATTACACTCACAACGTCTGTGAACCTAACAATGGAGGTCAGTTTCATGAGTATCATACTAAATTTTACCAAATGAGTTTACAACTTAAGAGACTACGTTTGGTAATACAACCGGAGTTTCATGTTATTAAGAATGTTCACCCAGTAAGTAAAATACCATATCTATCGGTACGAGGGTTCTGGCTTGACGACAATGATAAGAAGGTAAAGGTATTTACAAAGTCACTTGGCAGGGAAGATAGTTTTGTGGGTGGTAAAAATGATAGTGAAATGTTAAAGGACGCGGCAAAGCAAATTCAACAACTTGCATTCGCCAAATATCAAGAATTATATAGTTAACCATTTTTTTTAAAAACAATGTAAGTCTTTTTTAAAGTTAAACATGTAAGAATAAGATAAATTTTAGTCATCAATCTACTTGGGAGAGGGTAGATTGAAAATGGCCAATGCTCTGCCAGGCCAAAGTGACTTGAAGAAACACTTCAAGTCTATTGCAGCGCCCCTATTTTTTTAACCACATTGTAAGTAAAAATATAAGACTTACAATTAAATAAACAGAAAATGAAAGAGAAAAATTTATTAAAAAACGTGTCACAAGTTTTTGAATTACCGCTTAAGGATGTTCAAATCCATCCTCAATTAAAATCCATCATCAAATCTAAGAAGGTAGACCACATTGAACATACCATGAATAGATTCGGTCAGCAACTGCCAGTACTTGGGAATTTGGTAGATGGAACATTTTATATCACCGATGGAGTGGTACGTTACGAGTTAGCAAAGAAATTAGGTTTAAATACCTTAAAATGTCTTCATATCAATATTTCTAACGAAGAGGTGATTACTGCTAGAATGACAAGTAATCAACGTACTAACATGTCTTACACGGAGATGGCGAAATGTGCGGAACAATATTTGGGAATGATTGGAAAGTCACAAGGCAAGAAACGCGACATGTTAGGATTCGGGGACTTTGAGAACAATGAAAATTTTGGAATTGTTGGAATGGATAGATACCAGTTGGTATCATATCTGATGAATCTTTCAATTGGAGCGTCTTCTTTACGAAAATTGATGGCTGTAAAGTGGTACGAAGATGAAAATCTTGACAATAAAATTGGACTAATGGAGGGGTTGGATAATGGAGACTTCAAGGTAGACAGAGCATACAAATTACTTCAAAATAAATTGAAAAAACAGAAGGATTCTGACAATAGAAAATTGAACGCTATTGAAGGTCAGAACGCAAATGTGTGGTACAAGTTATATAATAAATCCTCTTTAGTGATGGAAGAAATTGAAAATGAATCAGTTGCTCTTTTCATTGATTCTCATCCATATATGGACCAAAGAGATTATCGTAATCAAGGAGAAAATCCACACGGGAAGGAAAAAACTGCTAAGGAATACGTTTATAATTTTCTTGATTTTTGTGAGGAAAAAAAGAAAAAACTAAAGCCCGGTGGATATTTGGTAACTGTTTTAGGGGAATCCTACTCCAATGGTTTATGTAGAAATATCATACATAGAGTTATTGTTGGATTGGAAGATAATGGATGGGAATCAATCGACTCAAATGTTTGGGTTAAGTCTAATCAAAAGTATACGGCACATCCCCATAGATTTATTAATTCATGGGAAGCCATTATCGTAGTTAGAAAACCTGGTGGAGAACCATATTTTGAAGAACAAGTAAAAGTCGAATCCTCAATTACAGAATTTAAGTTGGGAAGAACATCTCTTGGAACTCCATATGTAAAATCCTCTGAAACATGTAAAACAAATGTCTTTTTAACGTCTGTTTTTAATAACAAAGAGTTGAAATCTGTGGATGAAAATTTCCAACATGATGCTCCCTGTCCTACATCCATATATACCGATTTCATTAAAGCGTATTCTCAACCAAACGATTTAATTGTGGACGGATTCGTAGGTAGTGGGACTGTTTCCATTGGTCTGACCCTTGGAAGAAATGTTATTGGATTTGATGTGGACCCTAAATCAATCGAATTTTGCCAAAAGAGATTTGAAGAGAGTCTTCAAAAAAGAGAACAAGAGAAAATTGAAATATCCATTGCTGCATAATTAGCGGCATTTTAAGAAGCAGTTGAAAATACAGAAAAGGCTTATAATTGCATTGGATGCCCTTTTTTGTTAAAAAATTGTTCCTAATTTAATGACAGAAAGTGAAGACAAATAATCAAATTTTAGTGGATTTGAAGGAGGCCATCCAACCAGGTGGTCTCCAATCAAACCTTGGTTATAATCAAGTTGCTACAAGAATATCTATTAAGGAACTTATCGTAAAAAAAGGATACCATTGTAAGCTAAATGACATAATGTATTTCTGTCAAAAAATAGAAAATGGAGAAGATATAGACCCTATTGAAGTTAATCAAAATAACATGATTGTAGATGGAGTGAAAAGATACTTTGCCTATAAAAGGTTGAAGTACAGCTTCGTTCAAGTTAAAGGAAGTAATGTGTTCATTGAGGAGTTTATAGGTGAAGGGTTTAAAATAATCAAGTAAAAGTCATGTATCAGTTTTTTTCTTTACGGAAGTCTCAGAAAGACAAGAATAAAGGCACCATCATTGAAAGTATTTTTGATGATAGAACACCTGTATCAAGAAAGTCAATTGGTTACAAAATACCGGTGAAATTTTGGGATGGGAATCATGAAATGGTAAAGGTGAACGAAGAGGTGGATTACATTCTAATCAACAGTAGGATTCAAATGTTGAAAAGTCAATTCAGTCAAAAGATTAAAACTCAAAAGAGATTTGACCACCAAACACCTACTTTAGTTGCAGAGAAAGAGATATGTTTTATTGAGTTCTGTAGGGGGATATTGGTTAAAGATTATGAATCTATCGCAACTCAAAATAAATACACCACAATCGTCAATTCTATGGTACTCTTCGTCAAGGAACAGTACAACTTAGATAGACTTCCAATTGAAATATTGCGTCGGTTTGACTTTATTTATGAGTACGCAAAATTTATAACAAAGCAAACGAATCGAATTAAGGACCCAGCCGCCACAAAGAAAAATAATACAAGGTTTAACTACATTGTGGTTATCCAAACCTTTGTAAGGAAGTTTAATCAACACCATCCGCATCTTGATACCATCAAGACCGACCATTATATTATCCAAGTACCCAAAAAGAACTTGGAGAAGATTAAGTCTCGCATGTTGAAAAAGGATGAAATAGATAAGATTATCAACTATCAGGAGATTGATGGTAAGAAAAGAATCAAGACCATGGAAGGGAAGTATCAGTTCCTTTTTCAATTTTTTACCTCCGGTCTTCGTGTATCAGATATTCTTCTGATGAATTTTAAACACTTCGTTAATGGACGGCTTGAGTTAATTATTCAAAAGAATGATGATTTATTGTCAGTTCCATTCTCTTATAAATCTGCGAAACTATTATCGCATTTTTATCCAACAGAATTTCAGCAAGCCTTGGAATTAAATCCGATAGGGGAGTTAAATCTAAGCGTTAAAGAATTGGAAACATTACTCAATATCCATACAGAGAAGGATTTCGGTTCCCTAACAGTGTTGGACGTTGTCAACCTCAATCATTATCTTAAAAGAAACAAGTTTGATGATTACAGTGAGGAAGTAAAAGTTATTGATGGTTTAATCCGTAGAATGGAGTCGATGGTCGCCTACTCTATGTGTGAAATAATGGGGGAGAAAGAACCGGGACATGTGTTTGACTATCTACCTTATTATGATTTTAAGGATTTGAAGATTTTTGACAAGAAAAGGTTGAACAAAGACCAGATAAAACTACTAACCAGAGGTCGTTCCCGATATAACTCAAAATTGCGAAGAATCGGTAGAGATTTGGGTATAAAGGAATTATCGAGTCATGTTAGTCGTCATTCTTTCGCATACCATATGTTAGAAAGTGGTGCTTCAATTGAGGAGATTTCATTTGCACTTGGTCATGCAACCGTACAACAAACACAAGGATATTTGAAGCAGTTTCCACAGAAATTCGCTGATAAGGCAATAAAGGTTTTCGAGGATACCTTTGAACTTTAAGTTTTACTTGCTACACAAATCTGCTACACAAGTTCAGTTTTTCCCTAAAATACAAAAGGACATCTCGTTGAGAAATGTCCTTTTTTGTTGACTATTAGTCATTTTGTGACCCCGGAAGGAATCGAACCTTCATCTTAGGTACCGGAAACCTACATTCTATCCATTGAACTACGGAGCCAGGGATGCAAATTTACGAATACTTCTCCAATTGTCTCACCAAGACATTGAAATCTTTCGGATAAGGTGCCTCCACCGTGATCGGACTTCCATCCATCAAGTTGAAGCTCAAGCTATGTGCATGCAAAGCCACGCGGCGCATCAAGGGGCGCTCTTCTGTGTCTTTTTTCAAATGAAAATTGCGTTTCAAGTCGGATAGGTAAACATCTTTCCCTCCATACATCTCATCCGCCACGATGGGCGCATGCAAACACGTTAAGTGAATGCGGATTTGGTGCATACGTCCCGTGATGGGCATGCATTCAACCAAAGTATATCCTTTGTAAACTTTCAAGGAGCGAAACCAGGTTTCCGCATGCTTGCCGTTTGATCGTGCGATAATCACTTTCCCGTCTTTGAGGGGAAGGATGGGTAAATTCACCAACATGCCATCCCAGTCGTGCATGCCTTCCACGACTGCATGGTAGCGTTTCGCTGTTTCCCGGTGCTCGAATTGCATGGAAATATGTCGGTAGGCCTCCGGATTTTTGGCAATCACCAAAGCCCCCGTTGTTTCCTTATCTAGTCGGTGACCCACTTGTGCATCTTCCGTATAGACTTTCGCCATACGCAAAATACTTGGGGCATAATCATCCTTACGCTCATCCAAGGTCGCGATGCCGGATGGCTTGTTGATGACGATGAAGTCATCGTTTTCAAATAGGATGTAATCTTGTAATTTGTATTTCATATATCAGTCACTAGTCGCTAGTCGCTAGTCCGTAGACAATAGTCCTTAGTTGTCGCTCTTAGTTCTTAACTCTTAGTTCTTACCTCTTAGCTCTTAACTCTTAATTCTTAGTTCTTAACTCTTATCTCTTAGCTCTTAACTCTTACCTCTTACTTCAATTCGGCAAACTAATCTTTCCCATCGTCATCCAAGGTGAATCGCCTAATCGTCGATCCCGCGCCACCCCCGGATCCATCAAGGTTTCATTGGCCAGCAGCGCAAAAAGCACCGCTTCTTTTGCCGCAGATTCAATGCCCAATACGGCTGAATCTTGTATGGTAAATCCAGGTAAACATTGGGCCAAATGCTCCATCATCAATGGATTTCGTGCGCCACCTCCACTAACATAAACATGGCCTACTTCCAAGCCCGTATAATGTTGAATCGCTAATGCGATTGCCTCAGCGGAAAAATAGGTGAGCGTTGCCATGCAGTCGGCAGCACTCAATCCTTCCGGAACCATTTGGCTGATCCGATCCATGTTGAAATATTCCGGTCCTGTACTTTTGGGGAATGATTCATCGAAAAAAGGGAGGGCCAACAAAGCGTTTAAAAAATCAGTATTCACCTTTCCTGATCGCGCAATTTGGGAATCCTCATCATAAGATTTAGCTGGGTAATTTGTCCTGACCCAAGCATCAATCAAGGTGTTTCCTGGTCCCGTATCTGTCACTAAAATATCAGCAGGGTCTTGGTTTGCCGGTAAATAGGTAAAATTACCAATGCCCCCTATATTCAACAGAATGCGTTCTTCCTCGGCTTTGGTAAATAGAAAATAATCCCCAAACATAGCCAAAGGAGCACCTTCTCCTCCCGCCGCAACATGTTTTTGTCGGAAATCCGATAGCGTAATAATGCCTGTCAAATGTGCCAAATGATCACCATCGCCTATTTGCAAGGTTGAATGCGGAAGCATGCCCGTACGGTCTGGTCGGTGCATCACCGTTTGTCCATGCGAGGCCAATGCGTCAACCTCATATGGTTTTACACCCCAACGGGCTAATGTTTTCAAAATAATCGAAGCATGCGTCCGTGCGATTTGCGCATTCAAGGTACTCAGGCTTGGAAAATGGATATGCTCTTTTGCGAAGACCGCTCGAATGGATTCTTTGAATTCCGTTGAAAATGGCACAGAATCGAAACGGACTAATTCGCATGTGGTCGATAGTCCTTGACCCGTAAACCGACATAATGCCATATCTAGCCCATCCAGAGATGTGCCTGACATCAAGCCCAAAATTAGTCTGCTGGGCTTTTCTGCAATATGATAGAGCTGTTTAATCTGTGGATTCAAGAATCTGTGTTTTTTTTCTTTAACCTTTGGCAATCCTTCAAGGTTTGCCAAAGGTAGTGCGCAAAGCTACAAAAAAATCCCCCAAGGGAGTTCGAAAATTCGCCAAGAACCTGATAATTAATTGATATTTCCGACGGATGATTTTGTATCTTTGAGGCTTAGTTATTTCACTCATCCACCTTATGGCATTAGATATAATTATCGTCGGCGGAGGCATCGTGGGCCTCGCGACAGCTCATCGTTTATTGGAAGCAAATCCTTCGTTGAAAATCGCCCTTTTTGAAAAAGAGGCCATGGTCTCCATGCATCAAACGGGTAATAATTCTGGGGTAATCCACTCGGGCTTGTATTACAAACCCGGTTCGCTGAAGGCCAAAAATTGTATCGAAGGCTACCACCAATTAATCGATTATTGCCAAAAAGAGGACATTCCTTTTGAATTGACAGGTAAAATCGTTGTGGCGAGTACGCAGGACCAACGGGTGCAATTGGAGAATTTGTACCAAAGGGGCCAAGAAAATGGCCTAGATGGATTGAAAAAATTGAGCTTGGAGGAAATGCGTGAGCATGAACCGCATGTGATAGGGGTAGAAGGGATGTGGGTTCCGCAAACCGGTATCGTGGATTACCGTGCGGTTGCCGCGAAATTAGCCCAAGGCATTCAAGCCAAAGGTTGCGAGATGCATTTGGGTGAAAAAGTAACGAACATCACCAAAGGACTCACATATTCCATTGTCGAAACAAGTAAAGCGGTTTATGAAGCGAAATTGATCATCAATTGCGCGGGATTATATTCGGATCAAGTAGCGCAATGGACGCAAAAAGAACCTTTGGATGTGCGTATTGTACCATTCCGTGGGGAATATTTCAAGTTGAGAAAAGATAAAGAATACTTGGTTAAGAATTTGATTTATCCGGTTCCAGATCCGAATTTTCCGTTCTTAGGTGTACACTTTACGCGCATGATGCGGGGCGGGGTAGAAGCCGGACCCAATGCAGTTTTGGCGTTTAAGAAGGAAGGGTATAAGAAATTAGGCATCAATGCCAAAGAACTTTGGGATACCTTAACTTGGCCCGGATTTCAAAAAGTGGCTACCAAATATTGGGAAACAGGACTAGGTGAAATGTATCGCAGTTTTTCTAAAGAAGCATTTACCAAAGCTTTGCAAGGATTAATTCCTGAAATTCAAATCGGTGATTTGGTCGAAGGAGGTGCTGGAGTTCGTGCGCAGGCATGTGACCGTAACGGAGGTCTTTTGGATGATTTCTCAATCGTACAAGACGAGAAGGTTATCAACATTTTAAATGCTCCTAGCCCTGCTGCTACTTCGTCACTGTCGATTGGGAAGACCGTGGCTGAAATGGCTTTGACAAGATTTGAATAAATGTAGAGACGCGATACTTCGCGTCTTTTAAAATAATAGTAGACGCGAGGTTTCGCGTCTCTACAATAAATGTGACCCGAAGTCGAGTCACAGTAAATCAACAACATGAAATTATTATTAAAATACCTTACTCAATACCGCTGGCGCGTTTTCGCAGCCTTGGGTCTTGCGGCGACCAACCAGATTTTCTCCTTGATGGATCCCTACATCTTTCGGAAAATCATTGATGATGTCGCGGCCGTCTATCGCGCGGAAACACATACAATGTCTCAATTCGTCGATGCCATTTGGCCGTTAGCCTTAGCCTCCGTGGGTGTAGCCTTTGTAAGCCGGGTAGCGAAGAACTTTCAAGACTACATGATTAATACGGTCACCCAAAAAGTGGGGGCCAATTTATATTCGGATGGAATCCGTCATTCGTTGGAATTGCCTTACGAGACCTTCGAGGATCAGCGTTCAGGGGAGACCTTAGGGAAGTTGCAAAAGGTGCGAATCGATGTTGAGAAATTGATCACCTTGGGGATTAATATTTTATTTCAATCCGTGATTGCCTTGGTATTCATTTCTGTGTACGCATTCTCCGTACATTGGATGGTGATGCCCCTTTTCTTAGTCACAGGACCCTTGATTGCTTGGGTATCTTCTGTACTTAGTAAGAAAATTAAAGTCATTCAAATTGAAATCGTCAAAGAATCCACGGGTTTAGCAGGCTCAACAACCGAGTCTTTGCGAAACATTGAATTGGTGAAGTCGCTTGGGTTGGCGGAACAAGAAATTGCCCATTTAAATGCCACCACGGAGAAAATCCTGAAGTTGGAATTGAAAAAGGTGCGTTATGTTCGTTCCATGGCATTTGTCCAGGGAACTTGCGTCAACTTATTACGTATGCTGATGGTGGTAGTTTTGATTTATTTGATCTACCAAGGTAAAATCACCATCGGGCAGTTTTATTCGCTAAATATCTATTCATTCTTCCTTTTTAATCCTTTGCAAGAGATTGGGAATGTGGTGAATACTTTCCGCGAAGCGGAGGTATCGCTGCAAAATTTCGAACAAATTTTAGCGATTCCTGGGGAGAAAAAACCGGAAAATCCCAAGTCGATTACACATATTCAGGATTTGACTTTTGATCATGTTTCTTTCCAGCATCAATCTGCGACCCAAGAAGCGTTGTCGGATATTTCCTTCCAAGTCAAAGGTGGGGAGACTATTGCTTTCGTAGGTCCATCAGGAGCAGGTAAATCTACTTTGGTCAAATTATTGGTGGGCTTGTACCGACCGAAAAATGGACAGCTCTTCTATAACGGGGAATCGGGTGACGCGATTGATTTCGATCAATTACGTAAGAAAATTGGCTTCGTAACGCAGGATACTCAATTGTTCTCAGGGTCAATTCGGGAGAATTTATTGTTCGTAAATCCGAATGCCACGGATGCCCAATGCATGGAGGTGTTGGAAAAAGCAGCTTGCCAAAGTTTATTGGCTCGGGCCGATAAAGGCTTAGACTCGTTAATCGGGGAAGGTGGCGTAAAAGTATCAGGTGGAGAGAAGCAGCGATTAAGTATTGCTAGAGCTTTGTTGCGGGATCCTAACCTACTGGTATTTGATGAAGCAACTTCTGCCTTGGATTCATTAACAGAAGAAGAAATCTCGGAAACGATTCGTGCCGTATCTCAGGATGCAGCGCATTTGACCATATTGATTGCACACCGTTTATCCACAATCATGCATGCCACACGCATCTATGTCTTGGAAAAAGGGAAGGTAGTCGAATCAGGGAATCATGATAGTTTGTTGGCCGATAAAGGATTGTACTATGCGATGTGGCGCCAACAAGTAGGGGAAAACAAATAATTTATTTTGTATTTCCTTGATTGACCATATATTGTTTGGCAATCCTTTGGCTTGAACAAATAGGATTGTGTATATTTGTTGTTTGTAAAAATTTAAGTTATGTCATTAAACAAATTCTCGAGAACTCTTACACAAGAAGTTACGAATCCGGCGGCGAAAGCAATGCTTTATGGCATTGGATTGACTCCTGAGGATATGAACAAAGCTCAGATCGGTATCGCAAGTACGGGTTATGAGGGGAATCCGTGTAATATGCACCTGAATGGTTTATCGGTTCACGTGAAAAAAGGAATTCAAGAAAATGGCATGGTGGGCTTAATTTTCCATACCATTGGCGTTTCTGATGGAATGACAAATGGGAATGATGGGATGAGCTATTCATTGCCTTCCCGTGATATCATTGCTGATTCCATCGAGAATGTTGTGGGTGCGCAATGGTACGATGGCGTTATTGCTGTGGTGGGTTGTGATAAAAACATGCCAGGTGCTATGATGGCTTTGGCTCGTGTGAACCGCCCGGGTATGTTGGTTTATGGTGGAACGATTCGTTCGGGTTCTTACAAAGGAGAAAAATTAGATATCGTTTCGGCTTTTGAAGCCTTAGGTAAAAAATACGCAGGTAATATTTCTGATGAAGATTACGAAGGAGTTATTCGTAATTCTATTCCAGGTCCAGGAGCTTGTGGAGGTATGTACACAGCCAATACGATGGCATCTTCGATGGAAGCGATGGGTTTGGTATTGCCAAATTCCTCTACGTATCCAGCAACACACGAAGGCAAAAAAGCAGAATGTTTGGCGATCGGTGCCGCAATGAAAGTATTGTTGGAGAAAAACATTTGTCCACGTGACATCATGACGCGCAAATCATTCGAAAATGCGATGACTGTGGTGATGGCCTTGGGTGGAAGTACTAATGCGGTATTGCATTATTTAGCGATTGCTCATTCGGCAGGCGTTGAATTTACATTGAATGATATACAAGCGATTTCAGATCGTACGCCTTTATTGGCCGATTTGAAACCGTCAGGGAAATACTACATGGAAGATGTGTTGGCGATCGGAGGAATGCCTGCCATCTTGAAATACTTATTAAAAGAAGGCTTCTTGCACGGTGATTGCATGACCGTAACGGGTAAGACCATGGCGGAGAATTTAGCCGATGCGCCTGATTTGAATTTTGAGACACAAAAAATTGTGTATCCGATTTCAAACCCGATGAAACCCACAGGCCACTTGCAAATCTTGTATGGCAATTTAGCTACGGAAGGAGCTGTTGCTAAGATCACAGGTAAAGAGGGTGAGCGCTTCGAGGGAATTGCCAAAGTGTGTGAGCGAGAGGAAGAGGTCATGGAATTCTTGTCGAAAGGCGAAATTAAAGCGGGACATGTGGTTGTTATTCGCAATGAAGGCCCTAAAGGAGGTCCTGGTATGCCTGAAATGTTAAAGCCAACATCCGCTTTGATGGGTGCAGGATTGGGTAATTCGGTTGCCATGATTACTGACGGACGTTTCTCTGGAGGAACGCATGGATTTGTTGTTGGGCACGTTACACCCGAAGCGCAAGAAGGTGGAAATATCGGATTGGTAAAAGATGGAGACAAGATTACCATCGATGCGGTCGATAATAAAATCATTTTGCATGTATCAGATGAAGAATTAGCCGAGCGCCGGAAAGCGTGGAAACCAAAGGTTTCACCGCATACATCCGGAGTTTTGCGTAAGTATATTAAAAACGTTGCTTCAGCCAGCCAAGGTTGTGTAACAGATTTGTAAAAAATCAACAATTCAATTTTTTTCTAACGCATGAAGGCTTAAATTAGCTATTCATAAGTAGATTGAAGATAAAATAGTAAAAGACCATGGGACAAACCCAAACCCAACCCGCTGATTCAAAACAACCCGAACAGAAGAAATTCTTAACGGGTGCGCAGGCTATAATGGAGTCATTGGTCGCGCAAGGGGTTTCAACTATTTTTGGATATCCAGGTGGTGCCATTATGCCTACCTACGATGCTTTATTTGATTATCAAGATCGCCTGAAGCATATTCTGGTGCGTCATGAACAAGGAGCAGGTCACGCTGCTCAAGGTTATGCACGTATGTTGAATAAAGCGGGTGTTTGCATGGTGACTTCGGGTCCGGGTGCCACCAACTTAATTACACCGATCGCAGATGCGATGTTGGATTCGACACCTTTGGTATGTATCGTTGGCCAAGTAAAAGGGAATTTATTAGGTACAGATGCGTTTCAAGAATGTGATTTGATTGGTATTTCGATGCCTGTGACCAAATGGAATTACCAGGTCATGGATCCAAACGAGATTCCTGAAATTATTGCGAAAGCATTTTATATTGCAGAAACTGGCCGACCAGGTCCTGTATTAATTGATATTACGCGTACGGCACAATCTGAAATGATGACCGTACCTTTTGTATACAAACCATGTTCGTCGATTATTTCGTATAAGCCGCGCGTGGAGCCTAAGCAAGAACATGTGGAGGCTGCAGCTAAATTGATTAATGGAGCCAAAAAGCCGTATATTTTAGCGGGTCATGGTGTGTTAATCGCTGGAGCTGAAGAAGAATTAAATACTTTAGTAGATAAAGCTGGAATTCCTGTTGCGACAACGCTATTAGGGATGTCGGCGATGGATGCTGATCATCCCATGTATGTGGGCTGGCCGGGTATGCATGGAAACTACGGGGCGAATGTGTTGACAAATTCTTGCGACGTACTGATTGCGATCGGAATGCGTTTTGATGACCGGATTACGGGCGATTTAGCAACTTATGCCAAACAAGCGAAGGTTGTTCATATTGAGATTGATCCTGCGGAAATTGATAAAAATGTGAAGGCCGATGCTCCAGTGGTAGGGGATGCGAAAGCTGCCTTGAAAGCCTTGCTTCCGTTGATTAAACCCGCGGAGCATTTGGAATGGCGTGCCGAGTTTGATCATTATTTCAAAGAAGAGCATGAGAAAATCACCTTGAAAGATGTTTTCCACGAAGGAGATCAGATTAAGATGGGTGAGGCGATTGCGATGATGTCGGATAAGACCAAAGGAGAAGCGGTTGTGGTGACGGATGTAGGCCAACATCAAATGGTGACAAATCGGTATTATCGATTCAAGAAAAGAAATTCAATCGTCACTTCGGGTGGTGCAGGAACGATGGGCTTTGCCTTGCCTGCTGCCTTTGGTGCAAAAGTTGCTGTTCCCGAGCGTGAAGTCGTTGCGGTGATCGGTGATGGTGGTTTCCAAATGACCTTGCAGGAATTAGGAACCATTGCACAAAGTAAACTTCCCGTGAAGATCATTATATTGAATAATAACTTCCTTGGGATGGTTCGCCAATGGCAAGAGCTATTCCATGCACGTCGTTATTCATTTGTGGAATTAGAAAATCCCGATTTCATCACGATTGCGAAAGGTTTTGGCATTCCAGGACATACCGTATCGGATCGTAATTTGTTAAGTGAATCTTTGGATACATTATTGAATTCGGAGACTCCCTATTTATTGGAAATTGTTTGTGAAAAAGAAGGGAATGTTTTCCCGATGGTGCCTGCGGGCAGTACAGTAACCAACGTAAGGCTCGAGTAATATGTTGATAAATTATACACTTTCGGTATTTACCATGAACACGGTCGGTTTATTAAATCGGATCACGATCATATTTACGCGTCGTCGCTTGAATATTGAGAGTTTGACGGTTTCGGAAACAGAGCGTCGTGGTGTTTCGCGTTTCACGATTGTGATTCGTAGCGAAAACCGAGATGTCGTTGAAAAATTAGTTCGTCAAATCCGGAAGGTGACAGACGTATTAGCCGTGTATGGCTATTTGGATGATGAAATCATCTACAATGAGGTAGCTCTATTTAAATTAGCGACTCCCCTAGGAGGCGAGCCAATTGACGTGAAAACGATCAATCTGGATTGGAATGCAAAAGTGGTTCATTGGGGCTTAGATTATGTGGTCGTAGAGAAAAATGGAACCGAAGAAGAATTAGGAGAATTTTATAACTACTTGAAAAAGTGGGAAATTTTAGAGTACATCAAATCTGGTCGGATTGCCGTAGGCAAAACGGAAAAAGGTTTGGTAGAATTTCTTCCCGAGGGTAATTGGGAAATAGTATAATCGAAATAGTATATAAATTAAAAAACAAAAAAATGGCAAAGATTAATTTCGGTGGAGTTGTTGAAGACATCGTAACAAGAGAAGAATTCCCTTTAGAGAAAGCTAGACAAGTATTAGCTGATCAAACAATCGCAGTAATTGGTTACGGCGTGCAAGGTCCTGGGCAAGCGTTAAACATGAAAGACAATGGTCTGAATGTAATCGTAGGTCAACGTAAAGGTAAAACCTATGACAAAGCTGTCGCTGACGGTTGGGTTCCAGGTGTAACTTTATTCGAAATCGAAGAAGCTTTGGAAAAAGGAACAATCATTTGTTACTTACTTTCGGATGCTGCTCAAATCGAATTATGGCCAACAGTTAAGAAATATTTGACGGCAGGTAAGTCACTTTATTTCTCACATGGATTTGGAATCACATACAAAGAGAAAACGGGTATCGTTCCTCCAGCAGATGTGGATGTATTCTTAGCTGCTCCCAAAGGATCGGGTACTTCATTGCGTCGTTTGTTCGTAGCAGGAAAAGGCTTGAACTCTTCTTTCGCTGTTTACCAAGATGCGACAGGAAAAGCGCGTGAGAAATGTATCGCGATGGCAATCGGTGTAGGATCAGGTTATTTATTCGAAACAGATTTCTACAAAGAAGTAACATCTGACTTAACGGGTGAGCGTGGTACGTTGATGGGTGCTATCCAAGGTATCTTTGCTGCACAATACGAGGTTTTGCGTGAAAACGGTCACTCACCTTCAGAGGCTTTCAACGAAACTGTAGAAGAATTGACACAATCATTGATGCCATTGGTAGCTGAGAATGGAATGGATTGGATGTATGCCAACTGCTCTACTACGGCTCAACGTGGTGCTTTGGATTGGTGGAAGCCTTTCCGCGATGCTTCGAAGCCCGTTTTCGCACAATTGTATGAATCTGTAAAGACTCAGAAAGAAGCAGAGCGTTCAATCACCTTGAATTCACAACCGGATTACCGTGTGAAATTGGATGCTGAATTGAAAGAAATTGCTGATATGGAAATGTGGAGAGCGGGAGCTGCTGTACGTAGCTTACGTCCTGAAAACAACTAATTTTAGCTGTTTATACGTTAAGTCGCCCGGGTTTCACTCGGGCGACTTTTTTATTGCCCACCTAGCAGTTTTTTGTACATTTGCAGGGCATGGAATTCAATAAATTAACAGACGTTCCAAGCCTTCATCAAATCAAACAAGCTGCACATCAAATTCAGGACATCGTTCTGAAAACTCCTTTGTTGTATGCTCCCCGATTGTCTGAAAGCTTTGGTGCTAAGATATTTTTAAAGCGGGAGGACCTTCAAGGAGTTCGTTCTTATAAGATTCGTGGTGCCTATCATAAAATTTCCAATATTCCTGTTGGCATGCACGCCCAAGGAGTTGTGGCAGCTTCCGCCGGTAACCATGCGCAGGGCGTTGCACTATCCTGTGCCTTACTGGGCATTCAAGCATATATTTTTATGCCGAAAACCACGCCTTTGCAAAAAGTAGAAGCCGTTCGTTTTCATGGCAAAGAAAAAGTCCGGATCAAGTTAGTGGGTAATACCTATGACGAAGCATTTGCCGCGGCCCAACTATTTTGCCAGCAAAATCAGTCGATTTTCATTCCTCCATTTGATGATTATGATATCATTGCAGGGCAGGCGACGGTTGCCTTGGAAATTGTAGATCAACTGCCTGTTCCGGCCGACTATTTAATTGTGGCTATTGGAGGGGGTGGTTTAGCCTCCGGAGCTGGATTGGTTTTATCGGCCCTTTCATCGCAAACAAAGTTAATAGGTGTCGAACCTGCTCTTGCTCCGTCCATGTTGGAGAGTTTAACCGCACATCAAGTTATTGCATTGGATTCCATAGATTCTTTTGTGGATGGCGCATCTGTGAAGCGGGTGGGGGATAAGACCTTCGAAATTTGTGAGCGGACTTTGAATCGTATGCTTGTTGTGGAGAAAAATGTGCTTTGCCAAACAATGCTGGATTTGTATCAGTTTTACGGCATGATTGTTGAGCCCGCAGGTGCTTTGTCCGTAGCCGCACTAGAACAATTGCGCCCAGAAATTGAAGGAAAAACCGTGGTTTGCGTAATTTCTGGTGGTAATTTTGACACAAAACGTTTTCCTGAAATTAGTCAAATAGCAAATTCTTGATTATTTGAAGAAAAATAAAACACTTTTGTTTTTCGCCTATAAAGATTTTTAAACTTAATTTTAATTAACATTTAGATTAATAATTTTATTTTGATTGATTATTCAGTTGTTTTCAGTTTTTTAGTCTAAATTCGAAGTCCTATTTATTCTTGATTTTTTGCTTCGTACTATAAATAAAGTTAGTTTTGTTTTCGATTTAGCAAACAAAACAATATGAGCAACCGCATTCAAATCTTTGATACTACTTTACGTGATGGAGAACAAGTTCCCGGCTGTCAATTAAACCGCGAGGAGAAAGTTGAAGTTGCCTTGGAGCTCGAGAAGTTAGGCGTTGATATCATTGAAGCGGGTTTTCCAATTTCTTCTCCTGGTGATTTTGCATCGGTGAAAGCAATTGCTGAAGCTGTGAAAGAACCGACGGTTTGTGCGTTGACGCGTGCGAAAAAAGAAGATATTGACGCCGCTGTTGAGGCATTAAAACCTGCCCGTCATCCGCGTATTCACACGGGGATTGGAGCATCTGATGTTCACATTAAGCACAAGTTTAATTCGACGCGGGAAGAGATTATAGAGCGTGGGGTATGGGCAGTAAAATACGCGAAGTCATTTGTTGAGGATGTTGAATTCTTTGCTGAAGATGCAGGTCGGGCTGATTTACCCTTCTTGGCTAAATTGACTTCGGAAGTGATTAAGGCAGGTGCGACGGTCGTCAATTTACCGGATACTACCGGATATTTATTGCCGAATCAAATGTACGATCGCATTACGTATTTGTACGAACATGTAGATAACATTCACCAAGCGACTATTTCCATGCACAATCACAATGATTTGGGATTGGCAACGGCAAATACGATTGCGGGTATTCAAGCAGGAGCCCGCCAAGTTGAGGTGACTATTAACGGAATCGGTGAGCGCGCGGGTAACACTTCGTTAGAAGAAGTTGCCATGATTTTAAACGTACACAAGGATCTAGGTTATTCGACAGGTATTAATCCCAAATATTTATACCCAACAAGTTGTTTGGTTTCAAATTTGATGGGAATGCCCGTGCAGGCCAATAAGGCTGTTGTAGGTGCCAATGCATTTGCTCACTCGTCTGGAATTCACCAAGATGGATTCTTGAAGCACGCTCAAAATTATGAAATCATGAATCCCGAAGATGTTGGCGTTCCTTCATCCGCGATTGTATTGACTTCTCGATCTGGCCGTGCAGCTTTACGACACCGTTTGAGCTTGCTTGGATTTGATGTTGAAAAACCCGAATTAGATAAGATTTATACCCGATTCTTACTGATGGCAGATGCGCGCAAAATGATTCACGATGAAGATTTGAAAGAGTTAATTGGTTAATTCATTCGTTGGAATCCATATAAATCGAGACATCTTCTGATCAAAGGAGATGTCTTTTTTTATTTTAATGCTGTGGCTCAATGAATTGATGGGTAAAAACATCCAAGGGTTATTCGCTTTTTCAACGAGGTATATGCCGTCCCGCGCAATTCTATATTCGCTAATTCCCGCTTCATATGCGGGCAATTGCGTTAATTGCATGCTTTGCGCTTTTCCACGAATCGATGAAAGTGATACAATTTCGTTAGGGAAGGTATAATGCCCAGATTTCTTCAATAGGTTGATTTCTCTTTCTTCAAACCGATAAACCGTGTTCGTATTGAAATAATAGGCATTACTTGCATCAGCGATTAAGCGTGTGTGTAAGTTCTCCAACTTCGGTTTCGCCAATACCGTTGATAGACCCACCCAAACCAAGGCAGGAATCAGTAACCAAAGTCGTGAAAATTTAAGTGTATACAGATTAGGTTGAATCGCAGCGAAATAGCTGATTAAAATAAAAATAACGCCATAAGTCGAGAATCGCTCGGAAAATAAGGCACCTAAATCCCCCGCCTGCGCATTTCCACGTCCTAGGGTAATCATCGCACCCACGGCCATGATTTGCAAGAGAATTAGCCCCGAAAACAAGAAAGCACCATTTTTTGTCTGGTGATATTTCCAAAGTATGAATAGGCTATTCAAAATAAAAATTGTCCCAATGATCATGCTGATTGTGAGGTCCTTCTTGACTGCACCTCCTACAAAAACGATTGTTCCTTTAACGGTGAAAAGTAATTTCTCCACCAAAGAACCTGAAGACGGAATGGTTGCAGGGGATGCGTAACCCAAGAAATAAACATAGAACACAAACACCCCAGCGATGCTAAATATCCAAACGCGAGAATCTCGTAGGTAAATTAACAAGAGGACAATGCAAGGAATAAATGCGAGTCCTTCGGTACTAAACATAGGGTATAACAAAGCAAACCAAATGCCCCACGATCGACTCTTTGGGTCACTTATCCAGTAGGAAATCCAGATAAGATAGACAAGTGATGTGGTATGCTGTAAAACGCCGATTAATGCAAAATTATCCATGTTGCCATTGGGGGCGAAGAGTAATCCTACCATTGCGACCATATGCCATGGGTTAATTTGATTACGCTGTAGTAATTTGCTTATTGGGTATATGAGCGTAATTGTGGACAGGTTCGCCAATATTGTCAATGTTTTGAAATCAAAATTCGTTTCGAAAATTGCATAGACAGCCGTGATCATTCTGGCCATCGGGATTCGATGGATGTAACTATGAAACTCAAACGTACGGTTCCAAAATTCCCTGGCGGTAAAGCCTGGCAAGTCGGTAAAATAAGCAAGAAATAAGAAGTCATCCCCCCAATTCGGGAAGTTGATCAAATAGGTCGACAACTGATAAAAATGAACGATGATCATGCAGCTACAAATAGCTACGATGAAGCTCAAATGGGTTTTATTCATGCGCTTACGCTACTCGCTAAGGTGATTTTTTCTTGTTGGAGTATCTCCAATATTTGACTATTGATGCGTTGTTTAGTTTGTTGGAACACGGCTAGATCTTTCGTTTCGACAAAAAACATCACTGAGATGTCCAAGGAATAGGGTCCAAAACCCTCAAAGACAACTTTGGGTTCTTTCTTCTTGCACAAATTTTCTTGTAAAATGCTTGTTGTAATAGATTGGATAGCCGCTTCGATTTGAATCGATGTGGTTGTTAAATCGCAAGTTAGGTTGAATTTTGCACGGCGATAATCCCGCTCGCTCAAATTTTCCAGGGATTGCGATGTTAATAAACGGTTTGGAATGACAATAAGGTTTCCATCGTTACCACGAAGTCGGGTACTTCTGAAACCGATCTTTTCAATGTCGCCCGTTATGTTTCCTACTTGTATGCTGTCACCCACCACGAAGGGTAAATCCAAAAATATCGTAAAGGAGGCAAAGAGATTTTCCAAGGTTTCTCGTGCGGCTAATGCTAATGCCAATCCCCCAAGTCCAAGGCCAGTTATGAGGGCTACTACATCCACTTCAAATACGCGGCCTAATAAAACAAATCCGGCGCCCGCTATAATAAAGACGAGCGATAGATCGTTCAGAAAGGGTATGAAATGTTGCTTGGATTTTTGTTCGATACCTTGCCATTTCACCTGTGCTACTAATATGCCCACTTTCATTAGGCGAATGATGACCCAGGTTATCGTTAAAATAACGGCAGATTCGAATAATTTGGCTATCATGAACCGAATGCCAAAGTTTTCAATTGAAACCCAATGCCACGTAGAAGGAACGCGTAGATTTTGCGTGGCAAAATAGAAAAAGATCCAGAAAATTAATAACTCAAAAGGTTTTCGTAATTGCTGAATACAATCCTCTCTCGTTATGGTTGAATCAGGAAAAAATCTCAAGACGATTTGGGAGAAGGAATTAGAGATCATGCGTTTGAAAATGAACCCAATGAATAGAACAGTCGCGAATAAAATTAAATCAATCGCTGAGTTTTCTAAAAAATACCAATTGCTTAAGCGCTCCATGCGTGATTCTTACATTATGATTTCAAATATAGCTAATATCTTACTCGATTATGAAAAAAATTACGACCTTTGCAGACTTGAAAGATATAAAAGGGAGGAATTTTAACCGCATGATTTACAATCAATTGACGCATTTAAATAAAAAGGTTTTGGCATCGTTAGGGCTTCTGCTTGTTTTCGTTGCCACTTGCTTGCCAAGTACATACGCACAAACGATCGTTAATTCGCCGCTTTCTTACATTGGAATGGGCGAGTTATATACTCCCGAAACACCATCTAATTCGATGATGGGTGGAATCGGTGTTTCTAATTCGAACGGTATTTATTCCAATCAAATCAACCCTGCGCTCTTAGTTCGTAATCAGTATACCATGTTTGAAGTAGGTATTAATGCCGAATTGAAGAATATGCAGGATTACCGTCAGCGCCAACAAGCTTTAGGGGGTAATTATCAGTCGGTGAATTTGACTGTACCTGTTATGCCCAATCGCTGGACGATGTCATTTGGCGTTCGTCCATATTCATCTGTTAATTATGAAACGCGTTCTTACCGCCGTTTAAATGTGTTGGGAGTAGATAGTTTATTGTATTCCTACAAAGGGGAGGGCGGTGTTAGTAAGCTGTCTTTTGCAAATGGGGTTCGAATAGGAAAGGAATTATATGTTGGCCTGGAAATGGGTTTTCTATTTGGCGCAGTCAATCGCAATGTGGGTACTCAAAACCTTTCGGATGGCCAGTTTTACAAGATACAGTTGGAAAATCAATCACGTTATAGCGACTTCACGTTTAAAGCGGGTGCCGCATGGCGCAAAGTATTGAAAGAGGATGTTGTTTTGAATGCAGGAGCTACCTTAGATTTGAGTCCTAGGTTGAATTCAACATTAGTAAAGCGTTTTGTAACGTATGATTTGGGAGGTTTAAATGTCATAAATTCGGATACTCTTGCAAAATCAACTTCAGTTACGCAACAGCTGCCGGTGTCAACACGTTTAGGTGTGAGTGTGGAACGCTTGGCGCATTGGATGGTAGGGGTGGATTATGTTCGTACCGACTGGTCTAAAGTAGATAATAATTTGGGGCGCAGCGCTGTATTGCCGGTAAGCCAGCAAGTTTCGATTGGGGCTGAATATACCCCAGATTTTGAATCAATTTCTAATTTTTTCAAGCGTGTAACCTATCGAATTGGCGTAAGCCAAACCACAACGCCTTACGATTTTGTAGGAAATGGAAAGTATGCGAAAGATCAAAGTCTTTCCCTAGGTGTCGCTTTGCCTTTACGTAATTTCCTGAACTACATCAATGTTTCCTATCAAGTAGGGAAACGTGGTTCACTTGCGGATAACATGTTAGAGGAGCAATATCACCGTGTGGTGCTTGGTTTAACATTAGGCGATATCTGGTTCCGTAAAGTCAAAATTGATTAATCCCATGTTCATGCAGTTGAGATTCCTGCTTCTCGTAGTGATTTCTCTTTTGATAGGGTCTTGCCAAAAAGAGCAAGCGGATGATAAGCGCGTCTATCGTGGTCCAAAATCCGAACTTTTAGGTATTGATATGGTTTATTCTGATTCAGGAAGGACCGTTGTACACATGATTACGGACCAGCAAATCACTTCACCTACTGAGGATCGTATATACCCCAAAGAAATGAAACTCTGGTTTTATGATAAATTGGGGAATGTAAGTTCACAAATTCGCGGGGATTCAGCGCATTTCTTTCGAACAGATAATTCGTATAAATTGATGGGGCATGTGGTCATCAACAATGTCTTGAAAGGCGAAGTGATGAAAACGGATGAGTTTACTTGGCTGCCTGACGAGAAGCGAATTTTTACAACCAAGCCTGTCTCCATTAAAACCCGAACTGACATTGTTCATGGGGTTGGATTTGATGCGGCACAAGATTTTTCGACTTATTCGCTGCGACACGTGAGTAATTCCGTGTTGACGGTTGATGAATTACCGACGAATTAACGACAATTTTTCAAGGCAGCTCGTGTTTCATTAAACGAGTAGATTTTTTTATCTCCCCAGCTGTCCTTCATGAAGGTAATAAGTTCGGCAATATCGATGGCTTCTAATTTAGCATTCGCAGGCATATAACCCGCATAAGATTTGCCATTTACCTTAATTTCACCCTTTTGACCCTGTTTGATTATACAAACTAATTGTTGGGGAGATACGCGCGTCCAAAGATCTGTTTTAGCTAATGCTGGGTATAGATCACGTAATCCACTACCATCACTTTGATGGCAATTGGCACAGTTTTTTTCGTAGATAGATCGTCCTTCTACCACATATTGTTGGTACATGATTTCCTCTTTGCTTTGGCAAGATGTAAACAAAATAAGCAGGGAGATGATAAGTAGATACTTCATTATTTTTCTTGTAAAAGGATTTCAATGTCTTCAATCAAATGATTAACCTCTGCTTCTTGCGTACCGTCATAAATTCCACGGATATGTCGGTTTTTATCGACCAAAATAAATGCACCACTGTGGACAAATCCTCCCGCTTCATTTTTGTCTTCTTGTGCGGTTACCATGTACGATTTTTCACCAAGTTTATAAATGGCAGCTTTGTCGCCAGTTAACATATTCCATCGAGGAGATTTGACTTGTAATCTTGTCGCATACTGTTTCAATACGCTTGGCGTATCGTATGTGGGGTCGATGCTATGCGAAAGAATCCGAATGACATCATTCTCCGCATAACGCTCATATATGCGCAAGAGTTGCGTTTTCATTTTAGGGCAAATCGTCGGACAGGAGGTAAAAAAGAAGTCGGCTATATAGATTTTTCCAGCCATATCTTGTTCACTTACCCAGACAGAATCCTGATTTAAAAAACGGAATGCGGGGATTTGGTGATAGATTGTATCTATTTTACCCGCCACAACACGTGTATCTTTAGGTCCTAAAAATGGCAAATTTTTCTTTTCTTGGCAGCTTGCAATGAGTAAGCTGAATCCCAACAAAACATTAAGGGCGATAGGCTTTAGCTGCATCTAAACTGGAGTCCGTGATTTTTTGTAATTCTTTTAACTGGTTGTATTGTTTGCCGAGGTATTCTATTTTCGACTGTACATCCATTTTTCTGAGGCTATCAATCGAAAATTGATGCATCCAATCCATCATGGCTTGATCCGATTTTGCCAATGCTTTTTTTAGCTTATTGACATGCACCGAATCTTTTCCAGTGGATAGGCTGTCTAATTGCCCTTGTAAAGAAATGATTTCCTCCGTCTTGGGCATTAATTTGTCATGTAGGCCCATCACTTTTCCTTCTAACTCTTCACTTAATTTTTCTTCTGCTTGTGAGCAAGAAATGAGTCCTAGGAGTAAACCCCCGACAAGAATTTTATTTAGCATGATTCGCATGAATTAATTTTCTGACATTATCTTTTAGTTCAACATAGCCCTGTTGCCCACCAATCATTTTTGCAATCTCATCGACGCGTTCTTCACCTGTTAACTCACGAAGGCTTGAAACTGTTTTTTCCCCCGCATGATCTTTGTAAACATACCAATGTGCAATACCTGCAGCGGCAATTTGTGGTAAATGGGTAATCGCAATTAATTGGTGACCATGACTCATTTGTGTTAACATCTGACCAATCTTGATCGCGATTTCGCCTGAGACACCTGTGTCAATTTCATCTAATATCAAGGTTGGTAAAGCGCGTTTTTGGGCCAAGAGATGTTTAATGGATAGCATCAAACGGCTTAATTCTCCTCCTGAAGCGACTTGCTTAAATGGTTTCGGAAGAAGGCCTTTATTAGCAGAAAATAACAATTGGATTTTATCTATCCCAGATGCGCGCATTTCACGTTGCGTGTTTTCCCAGGCCAGTGTCGCATTCGGAATGCCTAAAGCGGCAAGAGAGTCTGTTAGCTGTGCAACAATAGGATTTAATACTTTATTCCTACTTTCACTCAGTGCTAGGGCCGCTTTTTCGGCGGCTGTTTGATTCATGGCCAATGTTGCTTTCGCAGTTGCTATCGCTTCATCCATGTTGGAGAATTGCGCAATTTGATCATCTAATTGATTTCGCATTTCAATCAGCGCCGTAACATCAGCAACTTGATATTTTTGTAACAAGCGATTCAGCAAATCCAAACGCTGCTTTTGGCGCATTAAACTTGCTGGGTCCGATTGGAAATCTTCAGCTTCGCGTTCTAATTCGTTGCTTAAATCCTTCAATTCAATCCAAATGCTATCTAATCGGGCTTTCCAAGCTTCATAAGTAGGATCCCATTTGCTTAATGCTTGTGTGTGTTGGAGTGCTAATCGCATTTGTTGGCCTATGGACAACTCATCTAAACTGAGCAGATTAGCCAATCCGGCTAATTTTTCATGTATTTGTTCGGCATTTTCACCTTTTTCAACGGCAATTTCCAGGGCCTCATATTCGTCGCTCTGTAATTGGGCAGATTCGAGCTCTTGAAATTGGAATTGCATAAAATCGAGCCCTTGCATCCCGGATGCTGCTTGTTTGACTAATGCGTCAACTTGCTCTTGCGCGCTAAGAAATGATTGAAATGCGTTTGAATAGGAAATTTTGAGGGATTGATTTTGAGCGAAGCTGTCGATTAACTCCAAACTAAAATCAGGGTGTGACATCCACCAAGTATCTTGTTGGGAATGCACATCAATCAATTCTTGTCCTATTTTTCGCAGAGAATCGAGTGTAACGGGACTATCGTTTACAAAAGTACGGGATTTTCCTTGCGGGTTAATTTCTCTTCGAATGATGCAAGGGTCTTCGAAGTCTAATCCTGCTTCCTCGAAAAGGTGATGAATGTGTGGGTAATTTGCTAAGGCAAATGAGCCTTCGATGATGCATTTTTTTTCGGGATCGTACAAGGATTTACTATCCGCTCGGGCACCCATCAATAAGGCGATTGCTCCCAATAAAATAGATTTTCCGGCTCCAGTTTCACCCGTAATGACGCTCAAGCCTTCAGAAAGGCTCAAATTGACGGAGTCAATGAGTGCGTAGTTCTGTATGTGTAATTGTTTGAGCATTCGAATAAATTGGAATTCGAATTTACATAAAAAAATCTGTTCGAATTTTTATTTCATCCGATTAAAGGTTTTTGATGAATATTATCAATAATTTGTACCTTTGGAAAAATTTTACGCCTACGTTTATTTAACCCCTACGAAATGAGTGTTTTAGTTAACAAGAATTCGAAAATTATAGTACAAGGTTTTACAGG
>JBEEOB010000094.1:0-16701 GCA_041191865.1 Bacteroidota bacterium | reverse complement strand
CTTGACTTGTAGGGGTATTCAAGAAACGCTCATAATGGCCTAAGTCCAAATCAGTTTCAGCACCATCATTTGTCACATAACATTCTCCGTGCTCATATGGATTCAATGTGCCTGGGTCAATGTTAATGTAAGGATCAAACTTTTGAATGGTGCAAGTTAGCCCTCTTGCTTGTAATAATTTGGCTAATGAAGAGGCTATGATGCCTTTTCCTAATGAACTTGTTACTCCGCCCGTAACAAAAATGTACTTCGCTTTTTTATTATTCCCCTTGCCAGACATTCTTTTATTTGTTTATTGGTTACGGGAAACAAAGATACGAATAATAACCACATCGAATTAATCCTATTTTTATTTTATCTTGCATTGTAGATAGTTTTTTTAAGATTTTATGTCCCTCCAACTTTATTCTGCCTCTGCTGGTTCTGGCAAAACCTATACGCTGACTGTTGAGTATATCAAGTTGGCCCTGCAAGCTTACGAAAGTAGGGGGTATTTCCGTCGAATTTTGGCCGTTACCTTTACGACCAAAGCTGCCGAAGAGATGCGATCGCGTATCATCGAGTTTTTATCAGGTATTGCGGCAGTCGACTCATTAGCTCCCGAAGAGGAATCTATGTATCGTTCTATAATTAGTAATATTCAGCGCGATTACCAAAAAGACAATATCATCATTTCGGATGCTGAACTTATTAAGCGTGCTCAGATAGCTCAACAGCAAATTTTGCAAGATTATGGCTTATTCTCTGTCATGACGATTGATGCATTTGTTCAGCGCTTAAGTTCCAGCTTTATTGAGGAGCTAAATCTGCCGAGTCAATTTGAAGTGTTGTTGGATTCGAATCAATTAATGGACCAATTGATTGACCAATTATTAGATAAAGTGAATCAAAAAGGTGATCCCATTATCACGAATTTAATTATCGATTTTGCGAAATCCGAGGTAGGTGAAGGTCGGAGTTGGAATTTATTGCGTCAAAACCTACATGATTTTTTAAAAATATGTTTGAATGAAGAATATTACCAGATCAAGAAGGATATGGATCCTTTGCGAATTTCGGACTTCCTTCAAATTGAAAATCAAATTGCTGATAGCATGCAGGGGATTAACTCCGCATTAATTCAAAAGGCTGAGCAATTTCTTCAAGTACTTTCAGACGCTCAAATCGATGGAAATATGTTGGCCCATGGAAAAAATTCCTGTGCCGGCTACTTTAAGAAAATTGTAGGCATTGGTGAGTTTGAAGAGCATAAATTATCTTATTTACGTTCTGGTGTTTCATCAGGTGTTTGGACATCTAGCGGACAGGATGATTTAGTTAAAGCGCAAGTTGCTGCTGTAGCCGATCAATTAACTACCGTTGGTCACGCATTTATTGAGTTATATGATGCAGAGGTTTCTCGGTATTTTTTGTTCAAATTGATCAAAAAAGATTTAAAGAAAATAGCCTTATTAGCATCTATTACGCATGAACTTCATCAATATCAAGAAGACAATGCGGCTGTTTCAATTTCTGAATTTTCTAAAAGACTTTATGACGTTATCGCAAATGATCCGGTGCCGTTTATTTATGAGAAATTAGGAGATCGGTATAACCATATATTAATCGATGAGTTTCAGGATACCTCGATGTTACAATGGCAGAACTTTATGCCTTTATTGGAACATGCCGTTTCGCAAGGCAAAAAGAATTTAATTGTTGGTGATGCCAAACAATCGATCTATAAATTCAGAGGTGGGGAAGTGGGACTAATTTCATCCTTGAAATCAGATGACAATACGTTTATTGAACAAAAACTCGAGGCTAATTCCCTTGACCTAGATCGTTTTTATTATTTAAAGGATAACCGAGAATTAAATAATCTCGAATCAAATTATCGAAGCGCGAAAGAAATTGTACAGTTCAATAATGATTTTTTCACTTGGCTAGCTTTGAATGCTGATTATCAAGCATTGTCAACGTTAGTTTCTCCTACGTATGGGATCGATTTAACTCAAATACCACAGGTAAGTCCAAGCAAATTCTCGGGTAAGGTAGATGTGTTGGTTTACCATAAACCCTTGGTTGAAAATCATGCGGAAATTGAAGCAGAATGGATGTTGAATCGGATTTTGGATTTAATTGACCATGAATTGCAGGCGGGATTTCAATACAAGGATATTGCTATTTTAACACGTAAGAATAAGCAATCTAAATTTTTGGCTATCCAACTAAAGGAGCGAAATATCCCAGTTATTTCATCGGATTCTTTATTGGTACATTACGCAAAAGTTGTAGGCTTTATTATTTCGTTTATGCGTCTGAAGACGCAAGTGCAAGACGATTTTTTATATAAAGAGCTCTTATTTCAATTTGCGGAATTATTTCAGGAAACACTTGATTTTGAGTTATTGGGAATTAAACACCCGAAGTATACCAATTATTATAGTCTAGCAAAGTCATATTTTGAGAAGCTGGGATATGAATTTCAAACGGACGAGTCTCATGTAGTGGCATGGGTTTACGGTTTGGTTTCCACATTTAATTTGACACAATTTACTACGGAAATTGAATATTTATTTAAGCTACTTGATGTCATTAATGCATTTGTTCTTCAAAAATCAAATGACTTTAATGCTTTCTTAGCTTATTATGATGCAAATAAGGCCACCTTTAGTATTGCAAGTCCAGAAAGTGAAAATGCAATTACGATTACGAGTATTCACCGGTCAAAGGGCTTGGAGTATCCTGTGGTTATTAGTCCTTTTGTTTCTTGGACACACCAACCCTATTCTGAGCAAATTTGGTTTGATCTTCAATCCTTAAATTTTGATGCATTTCGATTGAATGAAGATCGCGCGCTGAATTATTATTATGGAAAAGTGACTCCCAAGGATCTTAAGAATTTTGAGCCTTTAGCTGTTCAACAACGTAGCGAATATGATGCTGTATTTTTGGATTCCTTGAATATGTTATATGTGGCGTTTACGCGGCCTAAGCAGCATTTGCATATTTTATTGGCTGAACCCAATGAAGGAGCTCATGTAAAGACCAAAGAGACATTCCAAAAATCGCTTGGCCAGATAGTATTGAATTATTGCCATTCAAATGTAGATTTCAATTCTGAAATTCCTGAGTTTATAAAGGAAAGGGATTCTGTCGATTATTATTTGCTACAAAATGCATCTCAATTCCGTTTGTATGCGCATGCTGAAGCTCAAATAGTAGAAAAATCACTTGCATTGACTACTGAAATACATTCTGAAGTTGATTTCCGAATTCAGACAAACAAAGAAGACTTATTCACCAGTGCGCAGTCAAAGCGGGAGCGAGGAGATAAAGTCCATGCGATTTTGGCAAAAATTCAAGATTATAACTATTATGATCAGCATAAAAAACAAGTCTTTCAACAAATTGACACCGAAACGCAAGCTTTGTTAGAGGCATTTATGTTAAATGAAGCCATCAAAACATATTTCAAACCTAATGAATTATTGTTTTCTGAGCGAGATATTCTATGTCCCGACGGTACCATTATTCGTCCAGATCGTGTGATCAAAAAACAAGAAGATGTCATCATCATCGACTTTAAAACGGGCAAGGCTGAGGATAAACATAAAACCCAATTGGAGACCTATAAAAAATACTTGTTGGAACTTGGATATAATTCTGTCAAATCCGTACTTATTTACATTGAAACACAGATCATTGAAGCAGTTTAGGATTATATTTTGGTTAGGTTGCCTGATGTTTTTGTTGGATTCATGCCAACTAACTCGGCGAGTGGGTAAGCTGTTTACAAGCAGTAGGCCAATTGATTCAATTTATTCAAATAAAGAAATTGATAACTTAGTCGAATCTGCCTTTCATTACGAGGGAGTACCTTATCGGAATGGAGGGACTGATGAAAAGGGTATGGATTGTTCGGGCTTACTATTTCGAGTTTATGCGGATAATAATTTGTTGATTCCGAGGCCAACATTCCAACAAGCCTTATTTGGTGTAGATGTAGATATCGCGGATCTTCATGTGGGAGATTGGTTATTTTTTAAAACGAATAATGCGAGCAGCATTAATCATGTTGGATTAGTTACAAAAATTACGTCCCGTGATGCGATCTATTTTATTCATGCCAGTACCAGTAAAGGTGTCAGAGAAGACAAATTACAAAACAAATATTGGATGAAGGCCTATGTTAAATCATTGAGACCTTATAAAAATAATTCAAATTGAACGATTGTTTCTCCGCAGACTTAGCGTATTTTTGCATGCATTTTTAAATAAATCATGGGAAAAAAAGTAATCATAATTGGAGCAGGGGGTGTTGGTAATGTTGTTGCCAAAAAGTGCGCAATGAATCCTGCATTCTTTTCAGAAGTTGTTTTAGCTTCGAGAACATTAAAAAAGTGTGATGCCATTGCTGAGGAAGCTAAGAAAATAGGCTTACCTACACAGATTCAAACACGTCAAGTAGATGCGGATGATGTGCCTGCATTAATTGCCTTATTTAATGCAGAGAAGCCATTTATGGTGATTAATGTGGCTTTGCCCTACCAAGATTTAACAATCATGGATGCTTGTTTAGCGACAGGTGTTCATTATATGGATACGGCTAATTATGAGCCTAAGGATGAAGCTAAATTTGAATATTCATGGCAATGGGCTTATCAAGATCGTTTCAAAGAGGCCGGTTTGATGGCTTTATTAGGTTGTGGATTTGATCCGGGAGTTACAGGTGTCTATACAGCATACGCGAATAAGCACTATTTCGATGAAATGCATTACTTGGATATCATTGATTGCAATGCAGGGGATCATGGTAAGGCATTTGCCACGAACTTTAATCCTGAAATTAACATTCGTGAGATTACACAAAAAGGTAAATATTGGGAAAATGGACAATGGGTTGAAATCGATGCGATGTCGATTCATAAGCCGATCAGTTATCCCAACATCGGTCCAAAAGAATCTTATTTGTTATATCATGAGGAATTAGAATCCTTAACGAAAAACTTCCCAACGATCAAACGTGCTCGTTTTTGGATGACATTTGGACAAGCTTATTTAACTCATTTAGAGGTTTTGCAAAATGTCGGAATGACTTCTATCCAACCGATTAAATTTAATGGGATGGATATTGTACCGCTTGAATTCTTGAAGGCTGTATTACCGGAGCCAGGTACATTGGGTGAGAACTATTCAGGTCAAACGTCGATTGGTTGTCAAATCAAAGGTGTGAAGGATGGAAAAGAGGCAACCTACTATGTTTATAACAACTGTCACCATGCAGATTGTTACAAAGAAGTTCAAGCGCAAGGCGTTTCTTATACAACAGGTGTTCCTGCGATGATTGGTGCAGCACTTATCTGTGAAGGTACTTGGTTTAAGCCGGGTGTTTACAATGTTGAGGAATTCAATCCAGATCCATTTATGGAATTATTGAATGTTCACGGATTACCATGGAACGAGGAAGTTAATGGCGAATTGCCTCACGAATATTAGGATGCAGATTTATCACGAAATTTCTTCTCCTGCCTACGTTTTAGAAGAAAACTTGTTACTTAATAACTTAAAACTTTTGCAACGTGTTCAGCATGAGGCAGGAGTGGAGATTATTTGTGCATTAAAAGGTTTTTCTTTTTATCATGTTTTTCCTACTGTCAAAAACTATTTGAGTGGTGCGACAGCTAGTTCTTTGCATGAGGCTCGTTTGGCCTTCGAAGAAATGGGTAATAAATGCCATGCCTATACGCCCGCATATTTGCCTGCAGAATTTGACGAGTTTATGTCCTATGCGAGTCATATGACGTTTAACTCATTGAATCAGGTTAATCAATTTGCAAGTCAAGCAATTGCAAATGGAATTTCTTGTGGAATTCGAATCAATCCTGAATATGCAGAGGTCGAGACGGACATGTACAATCCGTGTATAGCCGGTTCACGATTAGGAATTAGAAGAAGTGATTTAGGCAATCGTTTGCCGGAAGGTATTGAAGGTTTACATTCTCATACGCTTTGTGAAAATGATTCTTTTGTACTAGAACGTACTTTAGCTGTGATTGACACGAAGTTTGGAGATTTATTACAACAAGCCAAATGGTTGAATTTAGGTGGAGGTCATTTAATCACGCGGGCTGATTACCAAGTTGATCACCTTATTCAAGTACTTAAAACATTTAAAGCGAAATATCCTCATTTAAATATCATCCTCGAGCCGGGCTCCGCAGTAGGTTGGCAAACGGGATTTTTGAAATCAACGGTGTTGGATATTGTTCATTCAGCTGGAATTGATGTGGCAATACTTGACGTTTCCTTTGCTGCGCATATGCCAGATACCCTTGAAATGCCTTATAAGCCACGGATTCGATTTGCTTCTTCGGAACCCGAAACAGGTAAACCTACCTATCGTTTTGGAGGCATGACATGTTTAGCTGGTGATTATTATGGTGACTATTCTTTTGATAAACCCTTGGCAATTGGGGATAGTATCATCTTTGAAGATATGATTCATTATACAATGGTTAAAACGACGACATTTAACGGAGTTAATTTGCCCGATATTGGAATGATAAAATCGAATGGTCAATATCAGCGATTTAAACATTTTGGATACGAAACTTTTAAAGATCGTTTATAAAAAAAGGACTTCGGAATGAAGTCCTTTTTTTGTGGAGAAGATCGGGCTCGAACCGACGACCTCTTGCATGCCATGCAAGCGCTCTAGCCAACTGAGCTACATCCCCGAATTAGAAATTTACTCGAACGCCAACGCCCCCTTGTAAATTCATAAAAAATGGATTCGGAAAGATTTCAGCATAAAAGCCGATTTCTGAGAAAAAACTTAGATTAGGTGCATCAATTGGGAAGTATTCTAAACCTCCAACTGCCGTAGCACCCATACTAGAAACACGATTGCGACCATCCGCTTGGTTATTACTTACTTTATTAGGATACCAATCCCGCGAGTTAATTTGGGGACCAAAACCATAATAAGTATGTAAATCAGCATTCACTAATGTAGGATGATGCCATAAATACAAAGCATTGATGGAGAAACCGATATTCTGAAATGTACCATCTTGATAGGTTCTATCCGTACCCCACAAACCGCCATAGGTACCAATATTAACTTCTATCGCATTGACGCCATTCTCAGAGTATTTTCGCGCCATAAATCCCCCAGGTTCTCCAATTCTGAATCCTGCTGCCCAATCCTTTAATTGGCCAAAGGATACTTCACTCGAAAGCATCAAGGCAAAACAAATTATAATTCGAATGTAGATGCTTTTCATAAATAAAACGATTTAATCTTTTCCAATAGGATCGTGTTTTCCGTAGCTAACCCAATCGTAATTCGAATTGTATCTTCACACAAAGGAACATTTGATCGATTGCGCGTAATTACTTTTTCACGAATAAGGTAATCAAATAATGCTTGTGCATCTTGCAATTTAACTAATAAAAAATTTGCATGGCTAGGTTGAATATGTAAAACCTGCGGAATTTTTTCAAATTCAGAGATTAATCTCGCTTTCTCAGATAAAATTAACGCAATCGCATGCTTTATAAATTCCTTATCCTTAAGCGCTTTTGAAACTATTTGTTGGGTAGCCCCACCAATGTTATAAGGAGGTTTTATTTTATTCAGCAAACCAATAAGTATCGGATTGGCATAGGCCATCCCTAAACGTAAGGAAGCGAGTCCATAAGCTTTAGAGAGGGTTTGCATGACAATCAGCTGGGGGTAATTTGCTAGTTCTTGGATAAAACTTGGTTCATCAGAAAAGTCAATATAGGCTTCATCAATCACGATAAACCCAGTTTTATAGGTATCTAATAGCGTATATATATCTTTTCGGTTGATTTTGTTTCCTGTTGGATTATTTGGTGAACAAATAAACAATAAGCGTGTAGATGAATTTACGGCTGCAAGAATAGCCGGAACGTCTAATTGGTATTCTTGTGTTAAATTAACCCGTTGAATTTCGATATTATTTATGGAAGCACTTACCTCGTACATCCCGTAAGTAGGAGGGCAGAGGATGATATTGTGCTGATTAGACGCACAAGTCATGCGCATCAGCAAATCAATCGCTTCGTCGGATCCATTTCCCAAGAATATTTGATTTTCTTGACAGTGTTTAATCTCGGCTAATTGGGATTTAATTTGGTGTTGCAAGGGATCAGGATAACGATTCCATGCCGCAATTTCATCCCCAGAACCCATGGGATTCTCGTTGGCATCTAGAAATACACCTTCATTCCCTTTAAATTCATCACGGGCAGAAGAATAAGGCTTAAGGTTCCAGATATGAGGTAATATATACGCTTGATAATCCATTAGCTCAATCGAATTTTAACAGCATTAGCGTGTGCCTGCAAGGATTCTGCTTCAGCCATTTGAATAATACTCGGTCCAATTTTTTCTAATCCAGCCTTACTGATCGCCTGTAACGTTATTTTTTTAACGAAGCTATCTAAATTAACACCAGAATATGCCTTGGCAAAACCATTGGTAGGTAAGGTGTGATTTGTTCCTGATGCGTAATCACCAGCAGATTCGGGGGTAAAGTGTCCTAAAAATATTGATCCCGCATTGGTGATTTTATCGGCAAAGTCTTCTGCATTTTCACATGCTAAAATTAAATGCTCGGCACCATATTCATTTAATAGGTCAATGGCCTCCTCATTGGATTTCAACAAAATGAATTGAGAGTTCTTTAATGAACTTGCTGCAAAATCCTTACGAGGTAATTCAGCCACTTGTGACTTTATCGCTTCGATGGATTGATTCAAAATTGATTCGGAAGTACTAATTAATATGACCTGTGAATCATGGCCATGTTCTGCCTGTGAAAGCAAATCAGATGCAATAAAAGCAGGGTTTGCTGATTCATCGGCAAATACAGCTACCTCAGAAGGACCTGCTGGCATATCAATTGCCACACCCAGGCGATTTGCAAACATTTTAGCTGCAGTAACATATTGATTCCCTGGTCCAAATATCTTGTATACCGCGGGAACACTCGCTGTGCCTTGTGCCATCGCTGCTATGGCTTGTGACCCTCCGATGCGAAACATTTGTGTTACGCCACATAATTTGGCCGCGTAAAACAGGGCAGGGTGTTCCCCAGGGGTACATAATACGACTTCTTTGCATCCTGCTATCTGAGCAGGGATGGCTAACATCAATATCGTCGAAAACAATGGAGCAGTGCCTCCAGGAATATATATTCCTACGCGCTCGATGGCGGATGATTTTTGCCAACAAACCACACCAGGACTTGTTTCGATACGTTTCTCTACAAGTTTTTGTGAATTGTGGAAAACATATATGTTTTGATATGCAACTTGAATGGCATCCTGAAGTTCTTGAGGAACTAATTTTGCCTGTTCATCAATCTCTTTTTGTGTATAGGCAATATTTGTTAATTGCTTATTTTCAAATTTTAAAGTCAAAACACGCAATGCTTCATCACCAGTGGCCTTAACCTGATCGAATATATCTTTGATTAAAGCATCCAAGGAATGACTATCCAAGGTTGGACGAGTCCCTATTTGCTTGAATGTAGATGGAGCGGGAAACTTTAAAATAGAATACATCTTATAAAATCATTTTTTCAATAGGTAATACTAAAATACCTTGCGCACCGGCTTCACGCAATGCCTCAATAATGTCCCAAAAATCATTTTCTGAAATAACCGAATGTATTGATACCCATCCCGTCTCTGCTAATGGCATAACAGACGGTGCCTTCATGCCCGGTAATAAGGATTTGATTTTTTCTAAATCTGATTCTTTGGCGTTCAATACTACGTATTTAGCATTTTGTCCCCTTTGAACCGAATCAATGCGAAAAAGTAATTTTGCTAATATAGCCTGTTTTTCGGGACTTAATTGTTGGTTTGCAATTAGAACAGCTTGACTTTGAAAAACAGTTGCAACTTCTTTAAGTCCGTTACTTAATAAGGTTCCCCCTGTTGAAACAATGTCACAGATGGCTTCTGCCAAACCGATACTCGGTGCAATTTCTACTGAACCTGAGATTTCATGTGTAGTCACCTGAATCCCTTGTTTTGCTAAAAAAGCATTCGTTAAATTAGGATAGGAGGTAGCGATATTTTTGCCTTGAAAATATTCAATACTCGAATATTCTTCATTTCTTGGAATCGCTAGGGATAAACGACATTTCGAAAAGCCTAGTTCTTTAACAACATCCACTTGACGGATATGTTCCATGAGTACATTTTCACCGATAACACCTAAATCCGCAACTCCATCTTCTACATAACCCGGAATATCATCATCACGAAGGAAAAGAAATTCAATCGGGAAATTGCTTGAAACCGTTTTTAATTTAGATCCGCCCGACTCAAATTTAATGCCACATGCTTTAAATAATTTAAGTGATTCTTCACTTAAACGTCCCGACTTTTGTACTGCAATTCTTATATTTTGTGACTCCATCTGAATTTTATGCTTAAAATAGTCAAGCCCCGAATGAATTCGAGGCTTGACAAATGAAATGTTATAAAAACATTTTAAGTGGATCCTCGAGGTATTGCTTAAGCGTTAACAAGAATGCTGCTCCTGCTGCTCCATCTGCAACACGATGGTCGCAGGTCAATGTTAATTTCATGATATTGGTTGCGTAAAATTGACCGTTTTTCACACCTACCGTTTCTTTAATACCCCCTACAGCCAAAATACACGACTCCGGTGAATTAATGATCGAGGTAAATTGATCAATTCCAAACATACCCAAATTACTTACTGTAAAGGTATTACCTTCCCAGTCTTTCGGCTGTAATTGCTTGCTCTTAGCTTTTCCTCCTAATTCTTTGGCTTCAGATGAAATTTGAGCAATTGATTTTTCATTAGCAAAACGAATAACGGGTACTAATAAACCATCCTCAACAGCTACTGCCATACCGATGTGTACATGCTTGTTGACGCGTATACGATCTTCCATCCAATACGAATTGATTTTTGGATGTTTTGTCAATGCCAATGCCGTAGCTTTAATGACCATATCATTAAATGAAATCTTAACAGGTAATACTTCATTCATGCTTACACGCGCCTCAATTGCCTTATCCATATTGATTTCCATCGTTAAATAGAATTCTGGAGCACTGAATTTTGATTCGGATAAACGACGCGCAATGGTTTTACGCATTTGGCTGTTAGGAATATCCTCAAAGCTTTCAACGCCTGACACAAATGTCGACATAGCACCGCCTGCACTTGGATTGTAATCTTCTATGTCATTTTTCGTGATTCGTCCACCTTCACCTGTACCTTGAATCCAAGAAAGGTTATATCCTTTTTCTTTGGCTAATGCACGAGCTAATGGAGATGCTTTTATCGAGTCTTCTGAAATGCGAGCCTTCGCGGGTGCTGGTGCTGCTACTTTTGTCTCAACTGCCTTAGGAGCCTCTGCAACTTGAACGGGTGCTGGAGCCGCAACAGCTGCCGCTACAGGTGCAGGAGCTGGCGCTGCGTTTTCAGCAGCTAATATGGGTTGGAAATCAGTTCCAGGTTCTCCAACAATAGCAATAATGCCATCTACGATAACCCCTTCACCTTCCTTTGCGCCAATGTATAACAGAGTACCATCTTCATAGTTCTCTAATTCCATGGTTGCTTTATCAGTTTCTACTTCAGCAATAATATCGCCACTCTTGACAACATCACCTGTCTTTTTCAACCATTTGGCAATAACACCTTCTACCATCGTATCGCTCATCTTTGGCATACGAACAGCTTTTGCGTTGATACCACTCAAGTCAATTGCCGGTGCTGCTGCAACTGGGGCAGGAGCAGGAGCTTCCGCCACGGGTGCTGCTAGTGCTACTGCTGCTGCTGTAGGAGCAGCTAATAAAGCTGAATAATCTTCTCCGGGAGTTCCAACAACTGCAATAATTCCATCAACAGGTACCGCTTGGCCAGCTTTTATGCCAATATATAACAAAGTACCATCTTCGTAATTTTCTAATTCCATCGTCGCTTTGTCGGTTTCAACTTCCGCGATGATATCTCCAGACTTAATTACGTCACCTTCTTTTTTTAGCCAATTTGCAATAACACCTTCAACCATGGTGTCACTCATCTTGGGCATTCTTATTACTTCAGCCATGAATTTTATATTTGAATTTCAAAAATACGCTTTATACGCCTATTTTAAAAGATTTTAATGAAAATTATTTGTATTAATCGAGTTTTAAAACAGCCATAAATGCTTCTTGTGGGATTTCAACATTTCCTACTTGGCGCATACGCTTTTTACCCTTCTTTTGTTTTTCCAATAATTTACGCTTACGAGAAATATCACCCCCATAACATTTGGCCAATACGTCTTTCCGTAAAGCTTTTACGGTTTCGCGTGCAATAATTTTCTGGCCAATTGCCGCCTGAATAGCAATTTCAAACTGTTGGCGTGGTAATAATTCGCGCAATTTTTCACACAAACGCTTTCCCCAATCATATGCTTTGTCACGGTGTACGATAGCAGATAATGCATCGACTTTTTCGCCATTTAACATGATATCCAATTTGACTAAGTATCCTGGTTCATACCCTTTGTATTCATAATCCAAAGAAGCGTAACCACGTGAAATTGTTTTTAATCGGTCAAAGAAATCAAATACAACTTCTGATAATGGCATGTCAAACGTTAGTTCTACTCGATCTGTTGTTAAATATATTTGATTAACTAATATACCGCGCTTATCCATACATAAGCTCATTATGACACCTGTATACTCTGATTTTGTTATGATCTGCGCTTTGATATAAGGTTCCTCGACTATATTAATCAAGTTGGGCTCAGGTAATTCACTTGGTGCTGATACCCATTCTGTTTCGCCAGCAGTCGTTAATACCTTAAATTTTACCGATGGTACTGTTGTAATGACAGTCATGTCGAATTCACGCTCAAGACGCTCTTGGACAATTTCCATATGCAACATCCCTAAAAACCCACAACGGAATCCAAAGCCTAATGCCGCCGATGTTTCTGGTTCCCAAACTAATGATGCATCATTCAGTTGAAGCTTTTCCATCGCATCGCGTAGATCTTCAAATTCGGATGTTTCTACCGGATATATACCGGCAAATACCATTGGTTTTACTTCTTCAAAACCTTGAATCGCTGATTTGCAAGGATTCGCCACGTGGGAGATTGTGTCACCCACCTTTACTTCTTTGGCCTCCTTGATACCAGATATCAAATATCCTACATCACCCGTTTTAATAATTGATTTGGGCTCTTGTTCTAATCCGAGCGTACCAATTTCATCTGCAAAATATTCCTTGCCCGTATTCATGAATTTTACGCGATCTCCTTTCTTGATTTCGCCATTATAAACACGGAAGATTACTTCAATCCCACGATAGGAGTTGAAAGTAGAATCAAAAATTAAAGCTTGTAAAGGCTCGTTGGGTTCTCCTTTGGGTGCAGGTACGCGGGATACTACGGCATCCAAAATATCTTGAATTCCAATTCCTTCTTTTCCAGAAGCATGGATTATGTCTTCTTTTTTACAACCGATTAAATCTATAATTTGGTCAGACACCTCATCGGGCATAGCACCGGGTAAATCAATCTTGTTTAAAACAGGAATAATTTCTAGATCATGGTTAATCGCTAAATACAAATTGGAGATTGTTTGAGCTTCGATTCCTTGGGAAGCATCTACAATTAATAATGCACCTTCACATGCCGCAATGGAACGCGAAACTTCATAAGAAAAGTCAACGTGCCCGGGTGTATCAATTAAGTTAAACGTATATACTTCTCCATCCTTTGGATATTGCATTTGAATCGCATGTGATTTAATCGTGATACCTCGTTCACGTTCTAAATCCATGTCATCCAACAATTGATTCATCATATCACGCTTTTGAACGGTATTGGTGAATTCAATTAATCGATCGGCCAAAGTACTTTTCCCGTGATCAATGTGAGCAATAATGCAAAAATTACGAATGTTTTTCATGTATATTTTTAACTAAATAATTTCGGCTAACCTAGCTTTTCTTCCTATATGCTTGGTAATGGCCTTCATCTAGTGATAGTCAGACTCCCAACAGGCGAATTAGGTATATTTATCCTCTAATCGATCTATCATTAATTTATCAACTACAAATATAGCTAAGCTGTGTGTGCTATTTTCTATTATTGAATTAAATAGTCACGCCTAAACCAAAATATTTGGAAGTTAGAAAATTTGCATGTCAAATAATGAGTGTTAGGTCATTATATAGACTACTTCTTAGACATCAAGGATTCTATTTCATCGATATCAATTGGGATGTTAGCCATTAAATTCACGGCACTTCCTTCGGTAATCAATAAATTATTTTCTAATCGAATACCAATTCCCTCTTCTCGAATGTAAATACCTGGTTCGCAAGTTAACACCATGCCCGCTTCAAAAGGTTTATACTTGTCCCAAACGTCATGAACATCCAAGCCTAAATGATGAGCGACGCCATGCATAAAGTATTTTTTGAACAAAGGACTGCTAGGGTCTTGATTTTCAACATCTTGTCGAGTAAATAAACCCAATTGAATGAGTTGTTCCTCCATAAAAACTTCAACCGCTTTTTGATAATCGACCCAATAAATACCAGGACGCATTAGATCAGTCGCATAGTTTAACACAGCTTGCACAGCTAAGTAAACTTCTCTTTGGCGAGGAGTAAATTTGCCATTGACCGGTATTGTCCGCGTCATATCAGCATTATAATTGCCGTAACAAGCACCTACATCCAAAAGGAGTAAATCACCATCTTGGCAAATACGTTCGTTTTCGATGTAATGAAGAACACATGCATTGGCACCTGATGCAATAATAGGCGTGTAGGCAAATCCACCACTACGCGATTTGATGAATTCGTGTATGAATTCGGCTTCAATTTCGTTTTCCCAAACACCTGGTTTCGTAAATGCTAATACGCGACGAAATGCATTTTCAGTGATATCAATTGCTTTTTGAAGTGCTTCAATCTCAGCCGATTCCTTTTTCATACGTAACGTATTTAGGATAGGCGCTAATCTTCCGATTCGATGAAGCGGATATTTATCCTTGATTTCCTGAACGAGTCTAGCGTTTTGAGTTTCGACCAATGAACTATTTCGCATATGCTCATTATCAATCATATAGACTGTTTCGGCAGAATAAATGAGCGTTTTTAAGATTGCCTCAAAATTGCTCGTCCATTGGATATTTTTTATCCCACTGATAGCTGTGGCTTCTTCTTTGGTATATTTATGTCCTTCCCAAATTGCGATTAATTCGGATGTTTCACGAACAAAAGCAATTTCGCGTAGGTGTGCCTCGGGTGCATCAGGGTAAATTAACAACAAGGTTTCTTCCTGGTCAAGGCCGGATAAATAGAATAAGTCACTTTGCTGTTTGAATCCCATGCTACCGTCCGCATTGGTGGGCATGATGTCATTAGAGCTTAATAACACGATCGATTTAGGAGGAAGTTCAGCAATTAATTTACTGCGGTTCTTGCTAAATAAGTCGGAAGGGAAGGGTTGGTAGCGCATCTTATTTTTTACACTGATAAATGATTTCTTCTAGTGGCAAAGCCATTCGATTACTCTCGTTAATTCCTAATTTTTCAATCATATTAACGGGAATGACAGTAAACCCTGAATTTTCAAGTTGGGTCCCAAAATCACGCCCATAAATGCGAAGATGATCATCTTGCAAGAAATGTATTTCACGCTCCTTGGGATCGGTAATACTTTCGTCTTCATAGGTAGTTACAAGGTCATATCGCTGAGGACTTTGGCATAAAGCAAATCCTTCAGGCTTTAAAACACGACGTATTTCTTGCATACAACGAACATCGTCTCGAACATGCTCTAATACATGATTACAGAATACGACGTCAAAAGAATTATCTGGAAATGGAATATCGTGTAAGTCCATTTTCACCTTGGCCAATGGGGATTCAATATCGGCAGTAATATAATTGTCACCTAAATACTTTTCAAATCGATCAATGAAACAATATTCGGGAGCGACATGAAGTACGTGTGGCTTGCTCGTATAAAATTGAGTTTCATTCTTTAAAAATAGGTGCATCAATCGATGACGTTCCAAACTTAAGCAAGAGGGACAAAGCGCATTTTCCCTGGGTTGTAAACGTCCATAGGGTAAAAATTTTGAAAAAGAATGATCGCAAACGGGGCAATAAACTTTAGAGCCAGTTAAGAATAGGCTATAAAACTTGAGTAGGCGATGGGCAAATAATTGGATAATTTTTCTTGGAATGTGACGAAGTACCCAGCTGATTATATATTTCATACAACAAAAAAAAGGAAGGTTTCTCGAATAAAAAACCTTCCCTGATAAATAATTTATATTCTTATAATTCGCGCAACCAAATATTGCGGAAACTTACCGCATTGCCATGGTCTTGTAAGCTGATTGGTCCTGCTCCATGAACTGGATTCAACGGTTGTCCAATATATTCTGTTGTACCTTGGATTTTGGTATGATATTGTACGACCACACCATTATGAATAACCGTTACATAGGCAGGTGTTTCAATTCCTCCATTGACAGTAAACACAGGCGCCGTATAAACGATATCATAAACATTCCATTCGCCCATCGGTGATGTTGCATTAACTAAGGGAGCGGTTTGTTTGTAAATACTTCCAGCCTGTCCATTGCGATAAGTCCGGTTTTTATATG
>JBEEOB010000093.1:0-12824 GCA_041191865.1 Bacteroidota bacterium | reverse complement strand
TGCACGAATTTTTATAATAAACTATGTTACGTACACACACGAACGGCGAATTGAGAATGGAGCACGTGGGCCAAACAGTCACTTTATGTGGTTGGGTTCAAAAAACACGTGATAAGGGAGGTATGTTATGGATCGACTTGCGCGATCGTTATGGCATTACCCAATTAATGTTGGAAGAAGGGAAATCAGACGCGTCGGCTTTGGCTTTAGCGCGTAGCCTAGGCCGCGAGTTCGTTGTGGCAGCAGAGGGTTTAGTTGTGGAACGTTTGGCAAAGAATGATAAATTGCCAACAGGCGATGTGGAGATTAAGGTGACGAATTTACGCGTCTTAAATCCAGCGAAATTGCCACCATTTTTGATCGAAGATGAGACGGATGGCGGGGACGATATTCGGATGAAGTACCGTTATTTGGATTTACGTCGTAACCCGATTCGCGAGAGTCTTCGTTTACGTCACCAAGTAGGTCGAGAGGTGCGTAATTATTTAGATAAGCAAGATTTTATTGAGGTGGAAACGCCTGTGTTGATTAAATCAACGCCGGAAGGGGCACGTGATTTCGTGGTACCTTCTCGGATGAATCCCGGTGAATTTTATGCCTTGCCGCAATCACCACAAACTTTCAAGCAATTATTGATGGTTTCAGGATTTGATCGTTACTATCAAATCGTGAAATGTTTCCGCGATGAAGATTTACGCGCAGATCGCCAACCTGAGTTTACACAGATCGACTGTGAAATGTCGTTTGTGGAGCAAGAGGATATTCTGAATATGTTTGAGGGCTTGATTCGTCATTTATTCGCTTCCGTGAAGGGCTTGGATATTGGCGAAGTTCCCCGCATGACCTATGCCGATGCAATGAAATATTATGGTTCCGATAAGCCTGATATTCGTTTCGACATGAAGTTCGTCGAGTTGAAAGGAGAGGGCATTGATTTGACTTCGGGAAAAGATTTCCAAGTATTTGATTCCGCGAATACCGTTGTCGGTATTTGTGTGAAAGGAGCTGCGGAATATACGCGAAAGCAATTGGATGAATTGACTGACTTCGTTCGCCGACCACAAATTGGCGCAAAAGGCTTGATTTATGCACGCGTTCAGCCGGACGGTGTGGTTAAATCATCGGTAGATAAATTTTATTCAGAAGCTGATTTAGCCACTTGGGCTTCGGCTTTCCAGGCAGAACCGGGCGATTTAATCTTGGTATTGTCGGGTGACGGGGATAAAGTTCGCAAGCAATTGAATGAGCTTCGCCTAGAAATGGGCACTCGGATGGGCTTGCGTGACCCGAACAACTATAAAGTGCATTGGGTTGTCGATTTCCCATTATTGGAATACGGTGAGGAAGAGGACCGTTGGTTCGCGATGCACCATCCATTCACAAGTCCTAAACCGGAAGATATCGCATTGATGGAAGCAGGAGAATTAGGTAAAGTACGGGCGAATGCCTACGATTTAGTCGTGAATGGCGTGGAAGTGGGCGGAGGTTCGATCCGTATATTCCAAAAGGAATTGCAATCGAAAATGTTTGAAGTGTTAGGATTTAGTGAGGAGGAGGCGAAAGCGCAATTTGGCTTCTTGTTAGATGCTTTTGAATATGGTGCGCCACCACATGGTGGGTTGGCATTTGGATTTGATCGCCTTTGCTCGTTGTTCGGTGGCACGGAATCGATTCGTGATTACATCGCATTCCCTAAAAACAATGCGGGTCGCGACGTCATGATTGATTCGCCCTCTCCATTGGCTCAAGCCCAATTGGATGAGTTGAAAATTAAAACGAATTTATAAGTTTTCTGAGGCGTTTAGCCTTTTTTTTCCGCTAGCTTTGGCAAACCTTCAAGGATTGCCAAAGCTTAACGGGAGGGATGATTAAAAGTCGTAATGAAAGACGGGACTCGTCCATTCGCCGGCATTGATATTCAATACTTCTTTGATTTGTCCATGGTGGATATCGAAAACCCAGCCATGTAGATGTGGAAATTGGCGTTTTTGCCAGGCCTTTTGTACAATAGTTGTTTTGGCAAGATTTTGAATTTGTTCGGACACATTAAGTTCCACAAGCCTGTCGAAGCGTTTATCTTCATTTTCAATTTCGTGTAATTCTTTATAGTGTTTCGCATACACTTCTTTAATGTTTCGTAGCCATTTGTTAATCAATCCAAAGTCATGATTTGTCATGGCCGCTTTTACCCCGCCGCAATTGTAGTGGCCGCAAACAATAATATGTTTGACTTCTAATACCTCAACGGCATACTGCAATACCGACAATAAATTGATGTCTGTATGGACAACCATGTTGGCCACATTGCGGTGGACAAAAATATCACCTGGATCAGCATGAGTGATTTCTTCTGCAGGTACCCGACTATCGGCACAACCGATCCAAAGAAACAAGGGGTTTTGATCTTTTGATAAGTTATCAAAATAGGTTTCATCTAACTCGAGGCGTTCTGCCGCCCAGGCCTTATTGCTTAATAAGAGTTTTTTATATTCTTTCATGTTATTTTTTCTTTAGGTCGGCTTCGATACCTCTTGCTTTTGCAGTAGATAAGAAATCGTTGATTAGCTCATTGACATCATGGTCAATAAAGTGAACTTTTGAGATGTCAATATACACTTCGCTTCCTTCAGGAATTTTTCGTAAAGCTTCCTGTATAGCCATTTTGTGAAGGAATGTGACGTCTTTTTGGAATTTGATTAAAACTTCATTCCCATTGATAAACACGGTGAACACTGCGGAGTAATTCGTCATGATGACAAACACCAAACCCACTGCGGTTCCAATAAAAATGCCCCATAATAAATCAACGCTGACAACAACAAAGATGGTAACAAAAAAGGGAACATACTGTTTCCAACCTTCTTTGATGATTTTTTTGAATTGGTCCGGGTGCGCTAATTTATACCCTGTGTAAAGTAAAATACTCGCCAAGCAGGCCAAAGGGATTTTGTTTAAATATAAAGGCAAAAGCAAAATCGCAACCAATAGAAGGATGCCATGCATAAAGCCTGACATTCTTGTTTTACCGCCCGCATAAATGTTGGTCGATGACCGAACAATAACGGAGGTAATGGGGAGTCCCCCAATAAGCCCACTGGTTACATTTCCAATCCCTTGCGCAAGTAATTCGCGGTCAGGAGATGAAATGCGTTTAAGGGGATCCAAGGAATCCGTTGCCTCAAGGGACAAGAGTGATTCCAACGAAGCAACAATAGCCAATGTAAATGCAATTTGCCAAATTTTAGGATTGGAAATGAATGACCAATCGGGCGTTACGATGCTCGCGGCAATCGCCCCGATGTCACTAAAAATAGGGAGATTTACCATGTGATCTTTTGAATTTCCCAAATAGAGACTCGGGAAGTATTGACCAAACACGCTGTTTAGCAATACACCCATCAATACAACAAACAAGGAAGCAGGAAGCGCATTTAATAGTTTAATGGTCTTCCCCAATGCGGTCCAGGCAAATAATAATACCAAGCCTGCTAGGGAAATAATGATGGACCCTAGCTTGAACTCCGCGATGGATGCGAGAATTTCGGAAAACGTATTTTTCCCGTCTGATGTTTGGTCAAATTCGAATTCTCCTATAAAATCAAGGTCATCTCCCAGTGCATGGGGAATTTGTTTCAAGATTATGACAACACCGATGGCGACCAACATGCCTCGGATGACAGAGCTCGGGAAAAATCCACCAATCTTGCCTAGTTTCAACAAGCCCAATATGATTTGGATGATCCCTGCTAATATTACGGCAACCAAGAAACCATTAAATGATCCCAGGCTGGAAATGGCTTGTGCAACGATAATGGTCAAGCCCGCTGCTGGGCCACTGACGGACAATTCTGATCCAGAAAGCAAGGACACTAGTAATCCTCCCACAATTCCGGCAATGAGACCCGCCATGAGAGGGGCTCCTGATGCCAAGGCAATGCCTAGGCAGAGGGGTAAAGCGACTAAAAATACAGCTATACCCGATTTCCAATCATTGGAAAAAAAAGATTTAATATACGTTTGAGTATTCATCATGAAATTTTAATGCGTGATTTAATCTAAATAAAACGGGCATCGTTATCTGGGGGACTCAATATGGGGGGTAAATAAGCTGGACTTAATTCACCAACATAGCTGACGTATTTTTTTTGAGATGTGCTAAAGTTTTTCTCAGCATGATCGCTGTAAATTTTCAAAAAATCCAATGGATTAAATTCGTCATCAGCGTCATCAGAGTCGGATTTAGAATCCTCTTCCTCTGCGAAAGCACGCTCAGTCGTTCGGCTATACGAATAACCAGGTTCGCTCCTGGTATGAAGAACAAATCCATCCATCGGATTACTAAAGGCCGTTTGGGATGGTGTAGGTTGGCCACCCCAAAGCATGTTAAGGAAGAAAAAAAGTACCTTGATCATTCGCCTGCCTTATTTTGTATTTGGAAAATTATCTTTCCCTGCGCATCCCGTTCTTGAATTAACTCAGGTTCCTGCACATCAAATTTATCTTTCCCATAACGCCACTCTTTTTTAAGTCGCCCACCAGAACCAAATTCATAATATTCCCGCCATCGACCTATGCGTACATTGTCGTCTAATTGACCTTCCTCTTTAACATTTCCGCCTGCATAAAACGCGCGGTATTGTCCACGGATTTTTCCGAAAACCACAGGAATAATTTCTTTAATTTTCTTTTGTTCAGCATCGTAATAGCTGATGTTTGACTCGACAGGAAATCCGCGATGAAAATATTGTTTGTTGATTAATTCGCCCTCAGGTCCATAGGTTTCCCAGCGCCCATCTTTGGCGCCCATAAAGAAAAAGCCTTGTTCGGTGATATTTTGATTGACCACTCGGCGGAAAGGCCCATGGCATATTTGGGCGGATTTATTGTCTTTTAAGGAGCCCGTGACGATACGAGATTGCGCCGGGTCAAACCACCAAATTTCCGTTACATAAGGGCTTACTGCCTCATCCTCTACATATTTGACCACATTGATTTCCTCCAGGGTATTTCGCGCGCCGCTACCATAATTTCCCAAACGGCGTTCTGTTTTTACGCCTGCATATTCATCTTTGGGAGGAGATTTTTTGCTTGCTCTACGCGCGAGCATGCTGGCTTTGATGCCAAGGGTCTTTATGCCCAAATCTTCTATAATGGCTTTACTTTCTGATTTGATTTTTTTCGCCCCCTCTAATGGCTCTTCCAGTCCCGTACTTAAACGTCCTCCCAGAAAGCCCTTTTGCGCAGTGGTGTCTGTCAAAGGCTTTTTATTGGAAATCACGGCTTTCGTTTGGCCATAAGTTGTTAAGACAGCTAGAAATGCACAACAAAAAATTAAGACCTTGATTTTCATGGATTCTTAGAACGCTTCGCGCCCAAAAAAATTTCCCAAAAATAGGAATTTAAATGATTAGCTTGGGTAGTTTATGTATTTTTGCAAGGTTTTTTACGAGTTAAATCTTTCAGAACGTTCAATCATTGAAAAAGGAAGCTAAAATATATGTAGCAGGACACCGTGGTATGGTGGGCTCTGCGATCGTCCGCCAATTGAAATCCAATGGGTTTCATAACATTGTCGTTCGTACATCGAAGGAGTTGGATTTGCGAAACCAACAGGCAGTGTTGGATTTTTTCCAACAAGAAAAGCCGGAATATGTGTTTTTAGCCGCGGCGAAAGTAGGCGGCATCATTGCGAATAATACGTATCGTGCCGACTTTTTATATGAAAACCTGGCGATTCAGAATCATGTCATTCATGCGGCTTACTTACACCAAGTTACGAAATTGATGTTCTTGGGGTCGTCTTGTATCTATCCCAAAATGGCTCCTCAGCCTTTGAAAGAGTCTTATTTATTGACAGGTGTATTAGAGCCAACGAACGAGCCATACGCGATCGCTAAAATAGCTGGCATAAAAATGTGTGAGGCCTATCGTGCGCAATATGGGTGTGATTTTATTTCGGTGATGCCTACTAACCTTTATGGCCCGAACGACAATTATGACTTGCAAAATTCCCACGTATTGCCTGCGATGATTCGTAAGTTTCATGAGGCCAAGGAGCGTGGCGATCAAACCATGGAATTGTGGGGAACGGGATCACCGATGCGGGAATTTCTTTATGCGGATGATCTCGCAGAAGCTTGCTTATTTTTGATGGAAAATTACAGTGAAGTAGAGCTTGTTAATATTGGCACCGGTGTCGATGTGACAATCAAAGAACTGGCTGAAACGGTTCAACAAATTGTTGGCTTTGAAGGTGAAATTCGATGGGATGTTTCAAAGCCTGATGGGACACCTCGTAAGCTGATGGATGTTTCAAAACTACATGAACTAGGCTGGAAACACCATATCGAGTTAATGGATGGGATACGTTTAGCCTACCAAGATTTTTTACAAAATGTCGCTTTACGTAAATAATGGGAAAAGTTACTTGGTTCAGTACTTGGTTTGATTCCCCTTATTATCATCTACTGTATGCCAGTCGGGATGATCAAGAAGCCAAACGTTTTATCGATGTCCTTCAAGGTTATTTAACTATTCCCAAAGGGGCTTTGGTATTGGATGCGGCTTGTGGAAAAGGTCGACACGCCAAAATGCTTCAGCAACATGGGATGCACGTGGAAGGATTTGATTTATCTCCTAGTAGCATTGCAGAGGCGAATCGTTTGGCAAATGAATACTTACATTTTTTTGTTCACGATCTTCGGGAGCCACTTCTTAAGCAAGAGCAGTACGATGTCGTATTTAATTTCTTTACGAGTTTTGGGTATTTTGATCATCCAACAGACAATGCTCGAGCGTTTCAAACATTCGCCGGAGGGCTGAAACATGAGGGTATTTTAGTGATGGACTTTCTGAATCCAACCTATATTCTCGCGCATTTAGTCCCTGAGGAAACAGTCAACAGAGGGTCTATCCAATTCCATATTAAACGCTGGGCAGCAGGGGGGTATCTCTACAAATCGATTGATTTTGAAGACCAAGGGCAATCTTTTGCCTTTGAAGAGAAAGTTGAATTGATTTCAAAAGAAGCCTTTTTGACTTATGCGGAACAAGCAGGTTTGACTTTTTTAAATTTGGCGGGGGATTATACTTTAGCTAAGTTTGACGAACAAACATCCCCAAGAATGATCTTTTTCTGGGAAAAGAAATAAGACCTATGCAATCTTTTCGTGCGCTCGTGACGGAAATTAGTTCAGATGGCAATGCCTCGACAGAACTACAAAATTTACCGTTGACCTTTTTACCTGCAGCTGAAGTGCTTATGAAGGTTGAGTATTCATCCTTGAATTATAAAGACGCTTTGTCGGCCAGTGGCCATAAAGGTATTACACGCAATTTTCCGCACATACCGGGTATTGATGCTGCTGGAGTTGTTGTCTCTGATACGAGTGGAGCGTTCAAAGCAGGCATGCGTGTGTTGGTAACGGGTTTTGATTTAGGTATGAATGCGCACGGAGGCCTTTCTGAATTTATTGCTGTACCTGCCCATTGGGTTATTGAAATTCCGAATGGTTTATCTACTCGCACGGCCATGCAGTGGGGGACAGCGGGATTAACCGCCGCCATGGCTGTTGACGCGTTGATTGCTAATCAAGTGACCCCTGAGAAAGGAGAGGTGTTAGTTACGGGTGCCAGCGGAGGCGTGGGAATGATAGGGATTCGCTTGTTGAGTCAATTAGGCTATTCGGTCATTGCCCTTAGCGCTAAGCCTGAACTTGCGGAAACGCTGAAAGGATTAGGGGCCTCCCGAGTGATTGCTCGACAGCAATTTGCAGATGAACCCATTCGTGCCTTGTATGCGATGGAATATGCGGGGGCGATTGACACGCTGGGTGGGGACTACCTTGTTCAAGTAGTCAAGCGATTGAAATTCGGCGGAGCTGTTGCTGTTTGTGGAATGGCGTCAGGCGTTGAATTACCTTTGCAGGTGTACCCTTTTATTTTGCGCGGAGCTCGGATGCTTGGGATTTATTCGGCAGATTCTCCGCTGGCCTATAAACAACAATTGTGGTCTAAAATCGCAGGAGATTGGTCCCTGAATTTGGCGGATTTTTGTCATGAAATCACGCTTGATCAAGCCCCTAGTGTATTATCATCCATGCTAGCAGGGACAAGTAGCGGTCGTTATCTTGTTAAAATTTGACAAATTTGATGCCTTGTTGATTCGTTAATTCCGGAAATGCAATGAGGTAATTTCCAACAGGTAAAGCGTGTACGTCTACCCGAATTTTGCGATTCTCGGTAGGCAGTCTTTCTGCTCGAATCAGCTGCCCTGAATTCGTGTACAATTGGATTGTCATTTCATTTGCTGGCAGGAGCTGCTCAGGCAGGCCTATGACAATTTCATTTTGTGTAGGGTTGGGGAAAGCTGTCATTTGAGTGAATGGATTCTGCTCTTCTGAAGCTAAAATACTTACATTGTAATTATCAGATTCCACCGTGCAACCATTGATATCTGTTACCTTAATGGTATAGCTACCCGATTCTTTTGGAAAAAAATCGGCTGTGGTCGCACCCGGTATACTTATGCCATTCAAATACCATTGTGGATTTGTGCCTCCAATCGTTTTTAAAATACCGTTTGAAAAAGTTAATGAGGGCGCGACGGGTTTTGTATATATCAGATTAAAGCTTGTGCTTAAACTCGTACAGCTACTCAAATTACTTGCTTGTGCTTGATATACCCCTGCTTTATTGGCCCTGTAGGTTGCCTGTGTAGCTCCAGAAATAGGAATCCCGTTCAATAGCCACTGAATACTTGTATTTTCACTGGCAATGGCTGTCAGGTCTTTTATCTCATTTGGACAAAGCGTAAGGGAACCTGCCGAATTTAAAATGATATTTGGATTAGGACTTGTGGAAACCACTACTTGATTTCTCGGTGTAGGGCAGCCAATCGATCGAAATGACATATCATAAAAATAATAATAGCCTCCGGTGATCGCTGAACCATTAAATTTTGCACCAGATAACGTGAGTATATTCGGGATACTGTAAGGATATCCAATGTTAGTAGGTGCGTTTATTGTGTCTGAAAGGCTTTTATTACTCCGGAAAATACTAGCTCCGTTGGAACAGGATTGTGATAAAAGATAACGTCCGGCTTTCGGGAATGGAAGGTTTAAATAAACGAGTTGTCCTGGATCATTTTTGTCATCAATTAGTTGCCCATCTTTTGTTCGCGTTAGGTTACTTTGAGTACGGGTGGCAATGACATCTTTGGTGACCGTCTCCACGAGCTCCCCGGTATCTTGGTTGAAAACACTGAAGGTTATTGTTCCCGAGGTACCAACATATATACGCGCACTTTCTAACACAATGGGGCTTTTGACTTCAATGATGGGCTCAGGGCCGAAATTGTTATAATAAGTGCCTGTGCCAAATTCCGACTTGCTACTTGGCTTTAGGTTACCAGAAAAATCAGCTTGCGATACGCTGTATTTTTCGGATGCAGGAAGGCTAATACGTGCTCCAGCTCCCACAAGCGTATTGTTGGAATACCACAATGCGGCATCATTTGAAGTAATTAAGTTTACCAATGTGCCTGGAACGCATTGCGTGCCTGTCGCAAGGGGGGATTTAGGGCTTTCAATTATTTTTTCAACCCTTATGCGATTATTTTGGCCAAATTGATCGTCAGTTAGTTGGTGGCTCAGTTCAAATGTGTAGGTTTTTCCAGCCTCAATTGTCAGATTCCCTTGCAAAGCTACTTCTTGTTCACTGCCAGGATTGATTTTATCCATCGTTGCGGTCATCTGAGTAACAAATTGAGCATTAGCAAAAATGTCGACTTTTACAGGGAGCTTAGTTTGTGTTTTACTCCCTACATTTTTCAAACGGGCAAGTAAAGTTAGGTTGCCGGATTGCTGGCAGAAATTTCCCGTTATTGTGTTGACCCCGATTGCCGCAATGTCATTGGAAGCTTGTACGAGTAAAATCGTGGCTTCTAGGCTGTTGCCACTCGGAAAGATTCCGCAACTAGAATTGATGGGTTCATACGAAGAAATTATACGTAATTTATACCGATTGCCCATTTTTGTGTTCGATGTCGGCGTTATTTGTATGTTGAAAGTGTTACGAGTAATATTGGTAGATGCGTTAATTAGTTCGTCAGCATCATCGAAATCCCCATCTTGATTCCAGTCAACCACGCTACGGATGTTTTTGGCATTTGTATTGCTAAGTTCAATGCCTATGCTTTTTCTTTCCCCAATTTCAATGGGAAGTGCTGCGCCGCTGCTATCAAGTGTATTCGCAATGGATTTATTATCGGCGATCATTTTTGTGATTAAAGCGCTTTTGCTTGTTGGGCTTGAGCTACAATAACTTGTTCCTCCGATTCCGGTAAGAATGAGCGAAAAGTCTTGTTGGCCATTTTTTAGCGTGCCTTTGTGGTTTACCGTGAGCGTATAGGTTTCACCAGGTATGGTATTGGGTATGTTTATTTTTTCCACATTATCCAGGATATTCACCCCCGTTTTTGCGAGTAAACTAGGATTCTCGGGATCTAAGATAAAGGGAAGATATATCCCTTTACTATCTTGTATTTTGATATCTAGATCGTTGATAAGACGAGGGCTTCTATTGTTTAAACTACTTGCGATAAGCGGTAAAACATTTCCCTCTGGGTCAGTCCAGCAGAGGGTAGCGCTCATATTTTCTGCACCTGATGCGATGATTTTTTCTGTGTAAAATGTGCCATTACTTAGGCTCAACTCACGGATGGCCTGTGTTTTGCCTTTGTTTTGAATGATTGAGGCAGCATTTTCAGCGTTTAACAATCCCCAGCCACTTTGATAATCGGGTCCTGCAGGCCCAAAATCCATAGCACTGTGAATCACCAATCCTTTAAGTGTCGCAGAACGCATGAATTTGCCCGTATTGAGTCGACTATACAATTGCTGTAATAAAAATAGGGAGCCTGCAACTTGTGGGGAGGACATGGATGTACCATCCAGGCTCGTATAAGATGCATTGGATGTGTTGCTGGTGGATAATATATCTGTTCCTACCCCCATGATATCGGGCTTAATTCGGCCGTCGTCGGTAGGGCCCCAACTAGAGAAATCGCTCACTCGAATCTCTGAAGGTAGGTTTGGCGGTTGTTGGATTGATTCAATTGCCCCTACGGTTAGGATATTTTTAGCTGTTCCTGTTGTGGAAATGATATCGTATGCGTCGTTTGTTGTTCGGATAATGTTACTTGAATCACGCGTATTTTTTAATAAATAATACTCGCCTTTGGCAAAGTCGGGCCCATTTTCAGAGCGACTATTTCCTGCTGACTTTGTGATTAAATAATAAGGGGCGTTATAGGCAATTCGGTCAAGTGACTGAGCATTGCTATCATAATAGCCAAATTTGTAGTCTTCAAGCGAACTGATGGCATCATTGCCCCACCATTGCCATTTACGTTTGGTGGAATCATAAATCCAGCCTGCTTGATAACCATAGGAATGATTACTGATAAGTAGGTTGGGTGATGCGGCACTTATTTCTGAGTTGTCATTGTTGTAGTCCCAAACTTTTAAATCCGCGCCAAATGCCATGCCGCGGGCTGATGCAATGACCCCTCCTGCAATCATCGTACCCGCTACATGTGTCGCATGCAGGTCTGGGGATAGGGATGTTTCTTGTAATTTAGCCCTGCCATTGAATTCTTGGTGGGTAACCATGACGCCACCTCCGTCCCACATGGCTAGTTTTCCCGCGAGTGTGTCCGATTTTCCGTTAAGGGAAAGCCCAAGATTCCCACCGCCGTACAATTGATCTGTACGGGTTATTTGGCCTGATCGCCGATTGGATTCCGTGCCCAAATAAAGGGGCTCTCCTAATTCGTTGATGTATTGTAAATAAATTTGTTTATCTCCAATTTGATCAACACGTTTGATGCCTTTTTCTGTAGAAATTTTAATACTTTCTGTGTAGCGTTTGTTTTCTTGTAGACTAAATTGCTTGGCATGCTCCTCAATTTGCGCCTTCGCTTCTTTGCGATATATTTCGCGTTGCGCGTACACGTTGCGCATACTGAATACAGAGAAAAATAGGGTTAAGAAAAGCGAGTATATGCGCATAGCTAAGCTGCTTGAGAGATTGCTAATTTAGGCTTTTTCCTTCAATTCTACACGAAAGGTTTTTCGGTGGATTGCGGTGGGACCTAAGTTGAGTACAGCTTTTCGATGTTCTAAGGTTGGATAACCTGCATTGCGTTCCCAGCCGTAACCTGGATATTGTTCGGCGGCCTTTTGCATCCATTCATCGCGGTAGGTTTTTGCCAAAATGGACGCAGCAGCAATGGAAAAATACTTGGAATCGCCTTTCACGATACAGGTATGTTGAATGAATGGGTAACTGATGAAGCGGTTGCCATCAACTAATAAATGGTCTGGGGGCGTGCGTAGTTTGTCCACAGCTTTATGCATCGCCATAACGCTCGCTTTATAAATATTTATTTGATCAATGGTCTCATGATCCACTTCTGCAATCGCATAGTCAATCGCATAATTTTTAACGACATCGATTAACTGCTTGCGTTGCTTCGCATTCAGTTGCTTGGAATCAGTCAATAATTGATCGTGAAAATCTTTCGGTAAGATAACGGCTGCCGCAACGACAGGACCCGCTAAGCACCCGCGTCCTGCTTCATCAAGGCCTGCTTCGATCCCTTCGGATTGGAAATAGGGCAATAAAGCAGATTTGATAAGTGACATAATTAGGGCCGAACGATAAAATTTGTTGGTGTTTCCACAAATATGGCTTAAAATTGCTAATTATTTTCAAAGATTCCACCTATGAACAAGCACCTCGTTTTCACTTTTTTGTGT
>JBEEOB010000092.1:0-11363 GCA_041191865.1 Bacteroidota bacterium | reverse complement strand
TCCGTATTTTTGCAGTCCTAAATGGCGGTTGTAGCTCAGTTGGTTAGAGTAGGCGTTTGTGGTGCGCTTGGTCGTGGGTTCGAGTCCCATCATCCGCCCGTTTCATTTGAAAAGTCCTGGTAAAATGCCAGGACTTTTTTTTATTTTTGGGCATGAACGAATCCAAGCAGCGTGTTATTGCGTACATCGATGGCTCTAATTTATATTTTGGGATGGTAGATGCCGGCCTGAAGTATTGCAAATGGTTGGATGTTAAAAAGCTCATGGAAAGTTTTCTGGATTCGAATCAAGTATTGGTTGCGGTAAAATTCTTTACCTCCCGCTTAACACATGATGAAGCAAAAGAAGCACGTCAAGCGACCTACCTGGATGCCTTGGGATTAACAGGAGTCGATTTGATTTTCGGATCCTATCATAACAAAACGATTGAATGTTATCATTGCAATCACAAATGGGTAACACCAACCGAAAAGATGACGGACGTAAATTTGGCCACGCATCTACTTATGGATGCGCATTTAGATGCTTATGATGTAGCGTTTGTTGTTTCAGGCGACACGGATTTTACTCCTTGTGTCGAGGCGGTCAATGAAAGTTTTGCCGCCAAATCAGTCGTCATGTTGTTTCCTCCGTTGCGTGAAAACGATACATTAGAAGAGGAGGCACGATCGAGTCAATTGATTACCAAAGAAAAATTAATCGAATGTCAGCTTCCCATGCAACTGCTAGGAAAGGATGGTATCGAGTTACATAAACCTGCGGGTTGGTAAATTAATCAACATATGAATCCACAATTTTTAAAACGTTTTTTGATTGTCGTCTACGCTGCAGGCTTATTTGGCATGCATATTCCTGAAACGGCTCATTTGTTTACTTCTTTGGTTCCATTGACCCTTTGGTTTACAGCCTTTATCTGTGTGATTTATTATCCAAATCCGAATAAAAACGCCTACATCATGTTATTCGCCTTAGCATTTGCCGGTTGGATGTTGGAGGTTGTTGGCGTGAAAACCGGTCAAATATTCGGGTCGTATGCTTATGGGAAGACGCTCGGTTTTCAAGCCATGCATGTTCCGATTACTATTGGGTTGAATTGGGTGATTTTATTGATCGCGACCAATGCTGTGGTGGCGGAATGGAATATTGAAGGACGCATTGGGAAGGCTGCCTTGGGCGCAGGCCTGATGACAGCCTTGGATTTATTGATTGAACCCGTCGCGATGCATTTCGATTTCTGGCAATGGGCTGGAAATTCGGTGCCCGTACAGAATTTCGGTGCCTGGTGGTTAGCTAGTTTCTTTTTTCATTGGGTGTACAATACGTCGGGTTTATCCACGAAATCGAGTTTATTTCGACTCATCGCTGTCTTGCAATTTTGTTTCTTTTTGGGACATTGGATTTTATTACAAATCTTTTCTTAAACATTTTACGATTAGATTCGTTAGCCTAGTATACTGATTCGTGGAATGGCCATATATTCAATCAAAGATTTAGAGAATTTAAGCGGAATCAAAGCGCACACCTTGCGTATTTGGGAACAACGCTATGGCATTTTGACCCCTAGTCGGACCGAAACCAATATCAGAACTTATTCCGATGAGGAATTAAAGCGTGTGCTAAACATCGCTTTACTTCAAGATAAAGGGGGATTTAAGATATCGGCCATTGCAAGCATGTCGGAAGCTGAAATGGCCTCCCATATTCTACACTTATCGGAAAGTCAGTTTGATTTTCCTGATCAAATTCAAGCCTTGACCTTGGCTATGTTGGATTTGGATGAAGCCAAATTTCAATTATTGACCAAAAACATGATTCAGGTACATGGATTTGAGAGTTACATGTTGCATGTTATTTATCCATTCATGCGTCGATTGGGTACTTTGTGGTTATCAGGATCTGTAGGCCCCGCACAGGAACATTTTATTAGTCATTTGATTCGTCAAAAATTAATTGCGAGTATTGATGCGCAGGATCTAAGCTTAAAGCCTGATGCGAAGAAGTTCTTGTTGTATTTACCTGAAGGAGAATTGCATGAAATAGGCTTGTTGTTTGCGAATTATGTATTTCGTGCCCGCAAGCATTCAGTCGTATATTTAGGTCAGTCTTTGCCTTATGAGGAATTGCTCTTGGCTTATGAAATTCACCAGCCTGATTACATCTTTAGCGTATTTACTTCAGAACCCAATGCGGAGCTGATGGACGCTTATTTAGCGCGCATGGCAGAGGATATGCCTAAATCAAAAATTATGCTGACCGGATATCAGGTTTTGCAACCGGAGCGTAAAATTCCTGCGAACATAACCTTGTTAATGGATTTTCAATCCATGATTGACTTAGCTAACGCTTAGGAGAATTTTGGGTTAAGGTATGTCGCGGCTTCCACAAATTTTTTCACCTCTTGTTCTTGGTCTTGTGGACAAATCATGAGTGCATTTTCATGTTCTGCTACAATGAAGTTTTGTAGTCCTTGAATCACAACTAATTTTTCGCTTGGTGTTTTGATGATGCAATTTTGGGTGTCATAAACCATCACATTGCCATCGATCACATTGCCATTCGCATCTTTGTCATGAATCTCGTAGAGTGATTTCCAGGTTCCTAGGTCAGACCAGCCAATATCGGCAAGAATTACTTTGACAATCTGAGCTTTTTCCATAATACCATTGTCGATGGATACACTTTTACATACCGCATAGACTTTACGGATGAAATCTTGTTCTTCACGGGTATAGTAGTACTCTTCTCCTTCCTCAAACTGTTCTGCTAAGCGTGAAAGGTGTTTTTCTAATTCCTTTTTAAAGACCGGAATTTTAAAGACAAATAAACCTGCATTCCAAACGTAGTCGCCGCTTTCTAAAAATGCTTCTGCGAGTTCAAGGTGCGGTTTTTCAGTAAATGTTTTGACTGTTTTTGCCGTTGTTTCACCAGGTTGAAATTGAATATACCCATAGCCTGTATCCGGTCGAGTAGGTAGGATACCTAAGGTTACTAATACATCCTCTTTTGCCGTCTCAATGGCTGCACGAACATTATTTTGAAAGGCAATTTCTTTGATAATTACATGGTCAGCTGGTGCTACAATAAGGGTGGCATTGGGATTCTTTTTACCAATTTTATAGGCTGCATAGGCAATACAAGGTGCTGTATTTTTCCGTTGGGGCTCTTGTAATATTTGCTCTTCCGACAAATAGGGAAGCTGCTCTTTGACGATACTAGCGAATTCTTCACTTGTTACAACGTATATATTCTCTTGTGGAATTATTCCTTCAAAGCGTTCAGCCGTTTGTTGTAGCATGGTTTTACCTACTCCAAGTACATCATGAAATTGCTTGGGATTTGCGCTCCGACTAATGGGCCAAAAACGTGTCCCGATGCCGCCAGCCATAATGATGAGGTATGTATTTTGCATATTATTTTGTTGCTTTTATGTAAGCCGAAACGCGATTATTAGCATTATATCGGATGGGTGCATAAAATAAATTCATATCGGCTTGATGCCAATTCTTGATTCGAACAAATGACCTGCCGAAAACATAGGGCGTATTAATCCAAAGGATGCCTAGGTGATTTTGTGCGTCTGCAAAGTGTTTGACCCATTTGAACCCATAGGATACGCCACCAGGATTGAGTTTCTTCGAGGCAAAGTTTTCATCGAGTGTCCAAGTTAATGGATTTGTTGAGACTAATTCAGTCGGTTTACCTGGATGCCAGGAAGGTAAATAGCCTTGTTGGAAAGTCGTCCACGCTACAAAACAGCCTGTTTGATCCGCATTTTGGCAGGGGCTAATTTGATTAAAGGTATTTTTAGGCGTGGCAATGCCAATTAAATACGCAGCTATAAATTGTTTTTGTAACTCCTTTCCATCGATGAGTTCTTGGATGAGTTTCGTCGCATGAACGGTTCCTTGGCTATGCGACGCAATAATAAAAGGTCTTCCCTGGTTATAGTTGTTCAGGTAATATTCGAATGCTTTTTTAACATCTGAGTAGGCTAGTTGAAGCGCAGCATCTTTGTCGGCCTTATTCGGAGTAACAAATGCAAAATAATGTGCTTGGCGGTAGCGAGGAGCAAATACTCTTCCTGCGGAATTGAAAATGGAGGCTTGATTCAAGATAGTTGATGAGTCAACTTTATTGTTGAGGAATTGGTCTTGCACGTTGGCATTCCATTGAAATTCCGTCGTAGGCGCGTAGGTGTAGATCGTGGGATGAACAAAAAATACATCAGCTACCGCCTGCTGTTGTTCGTCCTTTAGCGGAGAATTAGTCGGAATTGCATCAGCAGCGTCCTTCCGATCGGGTAAGGCTGCCCAATTTTCGGATGCGTTATAGTTAATTTCAGCTGGTACAGGGCTTTCTTTCCATGCAATGGACAATCGTGCGGGCTCTTGGGTTTTGCAAGCTACTGTAACACAGAGCATTAGAAATGTTTTGAAATAAATATGAGTTTGCTTCATGAATGAAATAATTGATCAAAGCTACTAAGAATTATGTCGTTTAGGAAGTATTTTGCTTGGATTGAAATGTAAGATTTACATATAATTAAAATATTTTCGGAAAAATTGGTATATTTTTAATATCAAACATTGGGCAATTTCTTAATTCTTGTTTAGCTTTGTTAAAGAAGTGTATAAAAACGTTAACAGAAACTTCAAACAATCACATTTATGAAAAAACTTTTTACTCAAATCTTGCCGATTTTTACGGTTGTCTTTTTACTTGCGTTTGCAGCAGTTGCTCAGACGAAAGTAGGGGGAACAATTAAAGATGCGGCATCAAAGGAGCCTTTAATCGGGGTAAGTGTATCGGTTAAAGGCAAGGTAATTGGTACAATTACCGATGCAAATGGAAATTTTGCATTTTCGACTTCAACCCCAGTTCCATTCACGATTTCCGTTTCAATGGTTGGATATGAGCGTCAAGAAATTGCAGTTAAATCTGCAAAATCAGATATTCAAATTGATTTAAAAGAGCAATCTGTGTTAGGTCAAGACGTCGTTGTATCGGCTTCACGTATTGAGGAATCTGTATTGCAATCTCCCGTTTCAATCGAAAAGATGGATTTGCGTTCGATTCGTGAGACGCCAGCGGCCAACTTTTATGATGCGTTACGCAACATGAAAGGGGTTGAGGTGAGTACACAATCCGTGAATTTCTCTTCGATCAGTATGCGTGGTTTCAATAGCAATGGTAACGTTCGTGTTGTTCAATTAATTGACGGCATGGATAACCAAGCGCCAGGTTTGAATTTCTCGGTAGGTAATATCGTAGGTATTTCAGAGTTGGATTTGGAAGGTTTAGAGGTTTTACCAGGAGCTGCTTCTGCGTTATACGGACCCAATGCGATGAACGGTATCATTTTGATGAATTCAAAATCACCTTTCTTATATCAAGGATTGAGCGCACAGGTGAAAGCAGGTGCGATGTATGCTGGTAATCGTGCTGAGGCATTGACGCCTTATGGAGATGTTTCATTGCGTTATGCAAAAGCTATCAATAACAAATGGGCCTATAAGATCAACTTCAACATGTTAAGTGCGGAAGATTGGGCAGCAACCGATACGCGTGATCAAAGTTTATTGAATGGGCGTTCATTAGGTTTCGGTGATCGTTCAACGAATTTGGCATACAATGGTGTAGGTATTTATGGGGATGAGACCAATGTAAATATGTTGTCATCGTTGACTCCACTTTTAGGTGTTCCAACAAATCCATTAACTGCAGGTATTAACCAAATTTCAAAAGCGACAGGTGGTTTATTGACTCCTTCAGCTATTTTGGGTTACATTGTGCCTAATGTAGCAATTTCTCGTCAAGGTTATGCGGAAAGTGATATTGCATCTTATGCTAACCGTAACATTAAATTTAATGCAGCCTTGCACTATCGCTTTAACGATAAAGTAGAATTGATTTTACAAGGTTCTTACGGACAGGGCACAGCGATGTACACGGGAGCGGATCGTTATTCGATTAAGAACTTCTCCATGGGACAATACAAGGCTGAGTTAAAGGGATCTAATTTCTTCGTACGTGCTTACACGACACAAGAAAACTCAGGCGATGCTTATGCAACGGGTACATTGGGTCAGTTGATTAACGAAGCAGCGAAACCTAGTCAAGCATGGTATCCTGAATACTTCAGCACATTTGCAGGTTTGGCATTAACTAACTTTGGAAAGGTGTTACAAACAACATTAGCGCAAACAGGAAATCCAACTACTGCTGTTGGGACTGCCATTGCAAGTACGCAAGCTAGTTTCCCTTACTACCATGGAACGGCTCGTTCGGTAGCTGATGTGGGTCGTTTGGTACCTGGTACTGCGGCATTTAATACAGCAGTTGAGGCAATCAAAGGCAAAGCGTTACCACAAGGTGCTAAGTTTACTGATAAGTCGGCGTTGTATCACCTAGAAGGTATGTACAACTTGACTGAAAAGTTGAATAACAAAGTTGAAATGATTGTAGGTGCAAATTATCGTCAATATGCATTGAACTCTGAAGGATCTTTGTTCGCTTTAGATAATGCAGGAAATGAATTTACAATCAATGAGTTTGGTGCTTATGCACAAGTGGCGAAGAAAATGTTCGCTGACAAATTCAAATTGACAGGTTCGTTGCGTTATGACAAGAACGAAAACTTTGAAGGACAATTTAGCCCACGTTTGTCAGGTGTTTATTCTGAAGGTCGTTCAAACTTCCGTGCGTCTTACCAAACAGGTTTCCGTATTCCTACGACACAAGATCAATACATTGATTTACAGACTCCTTCTGCTCGTTTATTGGGAGGTTTAGCGGTTGTTCAAGATCGTTACAAACTTTCGGGTAACTCATATACCTTGCAATCGGTATTAGCAGGTAAGCCAGCTCCATATCAATCAAAAGCTTGGAAGCCTGAGCAAGTTCGCACACTTGAATTCGGTTATAAAGGATTTTTAGGTGATCGTATGTTGGCTGATTTCTATGTATATCAATCAAACTTCACCAACTTCTCTGCTGGTCAAGTTGTTGTTCAAACGCCTGCACAGCATCAAGATCCTGCAGTTTTGGGTAACAAACTTTATTCTTTCCCTTCGAACGTTGACAATGAAGTTGTTACAAACGGATGGGGCTTAAGTTTAGATTACCAATTAGGATCTAACTGGACTTTGGGAACGAACGTATCTTATAATGCAGTGAAGGATAATGGTGGTTTAAATAATTACCAGTTGGCATTCAACACGCCAAACTACCGCACAAACATTACAATCGGTAACCGTAACATCGGTGGATCTGGTTGGGGTGTTAACGCAGTTTGGAGATACCAAGAGAAATTTGTTTGGCAATCATCGATTGTTAACCAAGTGGTTAATCAGTCTCAACAAAGTTTAATTCCTTCATTTAATACATTAGATGCACAAGTGAGCAAGAAATTGTCAGGCTTGAAATCTATCTTAAAAGTAGGAGCTACTAACTTATTTGGTACACCCTACACAACTGGTTGGGCTAACCCAACAGTGGGAAGCATGTACTATGTAAGCATTACATTTGATGAGTTATTGAATAAATAAGATAATCTCATTTTTCTTGAGGCTGCCCCGAAAAGGGCAGCCTCTTTTTTTGTACCTTTATGGATTGAATTTTTAGCAGCAGGCATGGACTTAACGGGTTTTTCACATATTGAGGTATTGGGTGCTCGTGAGCACAATTTGAAGAATATTGATGTTTCGATTCCTCGGAATCAGCTGGTAGTCGTGACGGGTATTTCGGGTTCAGGAAAATCTTCTTTGGCCTTTGATACCATTTATGCCGAAGGGCAGCGTCGTTACATGGAGAGTTTTTCTGCTTATGCGCGTTCGTTTTTGGGCAATATGGAGCGTCCGGATGTAGACAAGATTGAAGGCTTGTCACCGGTTATTTCCATCGAGCAAAAAACTACCTCTAAAAATCCGCGATCGACCCTGGGTACCGTCACGGAGATTTATGACTTTTTGCGCTTATTGTATGCGCGTGCCTCAGAGGCTTACTCGTATTTGAGTGGGGAAAAGATGGTGAAGCAGTCGGTCGACCAAATTATTGGGACCTTGCTTTCTCAGTTTTCGAACGCGAAAGTTGTATTGCTTGCTCCCGTAGTTAAAGGCCGTAAGGGACATTACCGCGAATTGTTTGTGCAGATTGCCAAATGGGGATATACCAAAGTGCGTGTCGATGGGGAAGTGATGGATATCGAACCTAAAATGCAATTAGATCGCTTTAAGGTACATGATATTGAAGTGGTTGTAGACCGATTAGTGATTGCGGAAGAAGAGCGTGTTCGTTTGTCTCAAAGTTTACAAACAGCCATGAATGTGGGTAAGGGACAAGTTTTTGTCTTGGATGCCTCGAATAAATTGCATTATTTTTCTCAGACATTGATGGATCCCCAAACGGGTTTGTCTTACGATGAGCCAGCTCCCAATACCTTTTCATTCAATAGTCCATATGGGGCTTGCCCTTGCTGTTCAGGGCTTGGGGTCGTCGAAGAAATTACGGAGGAATCGGTTATTCCGGATACTTCTTTAAGTATTCTGCGCGGTGCCATTGCGCCGATTGGCGAATATAGAGAGTTATGGATTTTTAAGCAGTTGGAGGTGTTGTTAAAACCGTATCAGGTGAGTTTGTCAACCCCTATTGCCAAGTTTCCTCGTGAGGCTGTTGAGGTGATGTTATATGGGACGGATGAACCTGTTCCAGTACCATCGAAGAAGTATGTGGGTTCCGACTGGAATTCAAAATATGATGGGATAATTAATTTTTTAAAGCGTCAGCAGGAGAGTGGTTCTGAGAAAACGCAAGATTGGTTGCGTGATTTTTTAGTGATTAAGACGTGTCCGGAATGTAAGGGTTATCGATTGAAGAAGGAAGCGTTGCATTTTAAGGTGGCCGACAAGCATATTGGTGAATTAGCCCAGATGGATATAGCTGAGTTAGCAGCTTGGTTGGAAGATATTGATTCGCGCATTTCAGAGAGGCAATTGCAAATTGGAGCTGAGGTTTTGAAAGAAATTCGAAAGCGCGTTTCTTTTTTGACACAAATTGGGTTGACTTATTTGACTTTGGATCGACCGATGAAGACTTTGTCGGGCGGGGAGTCCCAACGGATTAGGTTGGCTACCCAAATAGGGACGCAGCTGGTCGGGGTTTTGTACATCATGGATGAGCCTTCGATTGGATTGCACCAGCGGGATAATGAAAAGTTGATACAGGCTTTGAAGGATCTACGTGATTTGGGTAATTCCGTATTGGTCGTGGAGCATGATAAGGATATGATGTTAGAGTCCGATTATATTTTGGATATTGGTCCGGGTGCAGGCCGACATGGCGGGCAGGTGATTGGAAGTGGAACTCCAGCGGAGTTTGTAAAATTAGGAACTCCTACCGCGCAATTTTTGAATGGAACATTGGCGATTAAGGCTCCGGCTAAACGTCGTGCAGGGAACGGGAACTCTATCGAATTGAAAGGCGCATCAGGTAATAATTTAAAGGGTGTTTCGGTCTCGTTTCCTTTAGGGAAATTCATTACGGTGACAGGCGTATCAGGTTCAGGAAAGTCAACGTTGATTCATGACACATTGGTGTTAAAGTTAAAGCAACACTTTGATCGCAGTAAAAGAGATCCGTTGCCTTTCAAGTCGATTTCGGGACTAGAGCATATTGATAAGATTATTGAGGTAGATCAGTCACCTATTGGGCGTACCCCACGTTCAAATCCAGCGACCTATACCAATATGTACACGGATATCCGTGCATTGTATTGCGAGTTGCCGGAATCGAAAATTCGGGGTTATAAAGCAGGCCGATTTAGTTTCAATGTGAAGGGCGGTCGGTGTGAAGATTGTGAGGGAGCAGGTCGTAAGAAGATTGAGATGGAATTTTTGCCGGACGTATTGGTTGAATGTGAGACCTGTAAAGGAAAGCGTTTTAATCGAGAAACCTTGGAGGTGCGATTTAAGGGGAAATCCATTTCAGATGTGTTGGATATGACGGTGGAACAGGCCTTGGAGTTTTTTGAACACCAACCGCGCATTCATCGGCGGGTACAAACCTTGTCGGAAGTGGGCTTGGGGTATATTACTTTGGGCCAACATGCCACGACATTGTCTGGCGGCGAGGCACAACGTGTGAAATTAGCAGAAGAATTATCAAAAAAGGATACTGGCAAGACTTTGTATGTGTTGGATGAGCCTACTACGGGTTTACATTTTCAAGATGTTAAACTGTTATTGGATGTGCTTCAAAAGCTTGTTGACAAGGGTAATACCGTTTTGATTATCGAGCATAATTTGGATGTGGTCAAGGTGTCTGACTATGTGATTGATATGGGGCCTGAGGGAGGTAATGCAGGAGGTAAATTGGTCGCTTCGGGTACTCCGGAGGATATTTGTAAGGTGAAGGGGAGTGAGACGGGGCGTTTTTTGAAAAAGGAAATGTAGGGTAAACGCTGCCGGGGTCGCAGACCCCGGCAGCGTTACCGCTCAAACGTCTTATTGTCGATTTTATTCTATCAAAAACTTGGATATTTTTTCATCCGAAGACGTATCTGTTTCATGAAATTTTTCAAAAATTGCCAGGTTGCCAAAAAAATTCAGGCCTTCTCGTTTGTTGATAATCCGAGGTTTGAATTTTAGATACTCGTGATAGGAAGAGTAAGGGTAGAATTCATAATTTCCATATATTTCATGCTTTACAGGGTTTAAATGAATGTATTTGATTAAATGAGTCAAGTAAATCAATGAATCCACGGGTTTTCTTCTGAATGGGGATTCAAATAACCCACCTGTTCGATCAGTCGCACGATTGAACATTTGTGCATGCGAGTTCAAAATATCCCCTAATACTCGACTGATAAATAGGCCAACGGGTCCGTTGGGTTTTGGAAGAATTTTTAGATCAGTCAGTTTATCAATTTCTTGATAAGTTTTAATCCGTATCAATAGGTGGAAATGATTGCCTAAGAGGCAGAAAGCAAAAGTGTCAACATAGGGACTAACTTTCTTCTGGTACTTCCATAGAAATGATCGGTAATGTTTGTCTGAGAGAAATATAGGTTTTTTGTCAATACCACGTGTGTAGATATGAAAAACCCTATTTTCGATTAGCGGTTCAGTGAAATTTTTCATTTTGTTTTTTCTTCAAATGTGGCAATTTGTCTTTTTTATAGATTGAAATAAATAGATAAAAATTATCATGATTTTGATTTTTTTCTCTCATGTTTTTGAGGTAGTTTGGTGTTGGATTTCGGTAACGCTGCCGGGGTCGTAGACCCCGGCAGCGTTTACCCAGAACACAATCAACATGACTCAAATAAGCTTCATCGCACTACTTCTAGCCATGGGCTATCTGATAGC
>JBEEOB010000091.1:0-5703 GCA_041191865.1 Bacteroidota bacterium | reverse complement strand
GAATCGTTCTCGGATGGCTTCTAGCTGCTCCAGCATGTCTAATCGGGGTTAAAAAATCTCCGCAAAGATAACAATTAAATTCATTGCCCTTTCTGCTCAAGATGAATACCTTTGTTCTTTCTCCTGAAACCCATGAAAAATACCCTGTTAATACTTTTGATGCTGAGCTTATATGCATGTGACTTTTCCAAGCGAATTGACACGACAGCGGCCGTTAAAGAGATGCGTGAGCGACAAGTAAAGCGTGTATTGCCTCAAGATATTGTAAATCAAGTGGACAGCTGGGGACAAACTTTGCAGGCAGAATTAGCCAAGGGTGCCTCTTCAGATTCACTCGAGGCAAAAAACAAAGTCCTTATCCAAACGGCAGGTATTCCAGCATTGAAAAAATCGATTAAGGATATTAAAATCTCAGAAATACTGGATGCGATGGATTACGGCATAAGCCAAAAACAAGAAATTCCTGCGAGTATTCAGAAAAATAGCACAGGCGATAGCCTATTCTACATCTATCCAATGAAAAACGGCGATGTTACGCTAATCGGATTTAGTAAGCAACAGGTCATTATTCAAATGGATAAGCCGCTGATCAAATAGGATTAGACTTCACAAGTGCCAGCATATTTTTGTAAATCTCCTGCATTTCTGGGCGTGCAATAAATGCCTGTTGGTCAAAAACCACACGAGAATCACTTAATTTCGCGATATCTTGGTCAGCATGTAAGACTTGATTCGCAAAAAAAGCTTGCACATAATTTTGTACGACCCCCTGAATAAGGGTCTTATCTAATTCAATGGACTCCAACAAGCTTTGCGCTTGTTGCCATAATTGCTGCGTAAATAAGCCCGCCATGAGCATGGCCAAATGGATTTTTTTGCGCTCTTCCCCATTCACCAAATAGATGGACTTCGATATATCTTTGGCTAAATGTACCAAGGTAGCTTCGGTTTCTTCGACTAAAACCTCTATGCATATAGGCACATTGGATAAACTGATTTTGCGTTCCGCTTGTAAGTGCTGAACTGGGAATAAGACCCCCATTTGATTCGTACTTTCGCGCAAGGGGTCATATTGAATCATGGATTCCGTCAACGAAGCTGTACCCGCTACAAGAACCAATGTTGCATATTTGGGCAGTAACAATTCCGGTAATACCTGCGCGTAAGCTGATTCGGGAACACAAAGAAAAAACACGGTGGAGCTTGATTCCGAAAAATCCAAATGTTCTTGGACGCGCGCATTGTATAGATAACTAACCAAATCACGCGCTTTTTCGGGGTCTCTACTAAATACCTCCTGAACGCTATTCCCGGCATTTTCTAATGCTTGCGAAATATGCCATGCCACGTGCCCCGCACCGATAAATGAAATTTTAATCATTACTGAATTTTTTCGTGTTTCGCGCCTACAAAAGGCATCCATTGATTATCCAAAATTCCGGAAAAATTTCGCAAAAACATAACGAAGGATGGTTTGAACGGTCGGCGAGCTAATGTCATCCCCGCTTCTTCAGGAGTTTTATGCCCTTTTTTTGAGTTACAATATTTACACGCGGTAGTCAAATTGTCCCAGGAGGTTCTTCCTTGACGCGATTTAGGTATTACGTGATCTAAGGTTAAATGATCCGGGGAGCCACAATATTGGCATTGATTTCCGTCGCGTTTAAAGATATTTTGCCTTGTCAAAACAACTCCTTTGTAGGGAAAATAAACATAACGATTTAGGCGAATGACAGATGGGAATGGGAAAGATTGGCTGATGGAATGAAGTCGCTCGGTTCTTGATTCTGCAATGAGCTCAGCTTTGTTGAGGTAGACCAACAAAAAAGCTTTGGGCATGGAACAAATTGTTAATGCACTGTAATCTTGATTAAGGACTAAAACTTTCTGACTCATAGACATCCAATTTTATAAGGTAATCCCTGCGCAAATCCATCACATGCTTTAAAGTTACAGAAAATAATCATCTGATAAACAAGGACTTGGCATAAAATTTTGAGCCTGTTTTTGCTGATTAAAACGGCATTCTAAGCCCTTTTTAGTAGATTTGTAAAAAATAAAGCAAAGGCATATGGCATCCCTGGTAGAAAAAATCAAATCATTGTCCCATTCATTGGCTCAAGAGACCGTTGGCAATCGCCATCACCTGCATATGCATCCGGAATTATCCTTTCAGGAAACGGAAACACAGGCTTTTGTGGAAAAACAATTGAATGCATGGGGAATCAAGACCAACAGACTCGCGAATACGGGTGTCGTTGCTATCATTGAAGGCAAAAATCCTACTAAAAAAGTTGTCGCATTACGCGCCGACATGGATGCACTGCCCATTATTGAAACGAATGATGTACCCTATAAATCTCAAAATCCAGGAGTAATGCATGCTTGCGGACATGATGTGCATACATCATCGCTATTAGGCACTGCACATATATTGCAATCGATCAAAGATGATTTCGAGGGAACAGTGAAATTAATATTCCAACCCGCGGAAGAGAAAGCGCCCGGCGGAGCGAGTATCATGATTAAAGAAGGTGTTTTAGAAAATCCGAAACCCGTTAGTATTTTCGGCCAGCATGTAGCCACGAACGTGCCGGTTGGCAAAATTGGTTTCCGCGAGGGCATGTACATGGCAAGTACGGATGAATTATACATTAAAGTAATTGGCAAAGGTGGCCATGGTGCCATGCCGGACGCATGCATTGATCCGATTGTGATTGCTTCACACATCATTGTGGCGATGCAACAAATTATATCACGTAATAAGAATCCAAAATTCCCGTCGGTATTAACCTTTGGAAAGATTGAAGGCTTGGGAGCGACGAACGTAATTCCAGATGAGGTAAATATTGCGGGCACATTCCGTGCGATGGATGAAACTTGGCGCGCAGAAGGTTTGGAGAAAATGAAAAAATTGGCCGAAGGCATTGCTGATGCAATGGGTGGTCAGGCAATATTCGAAGTACTAAAAGGCTATCCTTTCTTACAAAACAATCCTGAATTAACACGTAAGGCAAAGGCTGCAGCGATTGCCTACATGGGGGATGAAAATGTTGTTGACTTAGACTTGTGGATGGCAGGGGAAGATTTCGCTTTTTACACCCACCATGTGGACGCTTGCTTTTACCGACTAGGCATTCGGAATGAGGCCAAAGGCATCACAAGTGGAGTCCATACTCCTACCTTTGATATCGATGAAGACGCCTTGGCGATCGGGCCGGGATTGATGGCGTGGTTGGCGGTGAATGAATTAGCTGAGTAGAGACGCGATACCTCGCGTCAGAAAAATGTAAAGACGCGATACCTCGCGTCTAAATCAAAAAAAAGACGCGAAGTGTCGCGTCTCTACAAATCGATAATTAAAACTCCATCGGATCAGGCCATTTGAACTCATAGCTTAATTCTTCCACGATTTTATCTCCAGATACTATTTTGCCCCCTAAGCAAGGTTGACTTGAGTCCCAATACCCTGGATTCATTCCTCGTTTCTCACAATCATTCATACCTACATCTTGCTTCGTAGGATGTTCTGGAGCCACAATATTGTAAGTGCCGGATTGGATTTTTTCACAAGTTAACGCAATCAAATTAACCACATCGTCCTTGTGCACGTAATTAACAGGGCAATTCGCGCCATCATTACGCTTATTTGCAAAATACTTAGCGACGAAACGATCTCCACCCATCAAACCGCCTAAGCGTAAAATAATAGATGTAATAGGAGAAGAAGTAACAATAGCTTCCGCTTGCGCCATTAAAGAATTCGCATTTATTTCAGCCGTTTCATCTACTATCGCTGACACATTTGCATACACAGATGTAGACGAAAGGAAGATAATTTTCTGAACTTTTTGAGGATCCAACCCATCTACCCAAGCCTGAACGATACGTAAATATTGTTCTTCTGAATTTTTCTTTCTTCGGGGAGGAATCGACCAAACTTGAATAGCCGATTGATTTAACAAGGCCCAATCGCCATCGGTCGTTTCGTCTGTTGCACGAAAATCAACGACTTGAACTTTGGGATGCTTCGCTTGTTGGTGCACCTGAGATGCCGAAACCTTTACTTCAAAATCCGCTAAAGCTAATTTAAATGCCAATGGTGCGCCAACCCAACCGCCTCCGTAAATACTTATGTTCTTTTTCATAATTTTATGCACCTTTGGAACAAATGCAAAACAAAGATAGTTTATAAGCCATGAATAAAATGTTTTTTGTACCCTTAATCACCGTCATATTAGTAGCGTTAGACTATTATGTGTGGATGGCGGTAAAAACGGCCCTTCGGAAGTCAAGAAAAAGTATTCGTCAAACGGCTGCTGTCCTATATTGGGGATTCACGGCATTCGTGCTTTTGGGAACCATATCCTACAATGCACTTCCCTTGCATGCCTGGAAAAACGAGTTTCGCATTACTTTCATGGCGCTTGTCATGATCTCTGTAATCAGTAAGATTTTCATCATTTTATTCTTGCTACTAGAAGACATAACCCGGTTCTTCCGGTGGGGCACAAACAAGATTCGCAAAAAAGATCCGAGCGCGATTAGTCGGCATGAATTCCTTTCGCAAGCAGCCTTGGCTGTAGGAGCCGTGCCCGCAGCAACTTTTGCCTTCGGTATTTTATCTGGGGCGCATGATTACCGCATCGAAAAGGTGAGCTTGAAGATTCCTAAACTACCCAAAGAATTCCGGGGCATGCGCATCGCACAAGTTTCAGATATTCATTCGGGAAGTTTTTTCAATAAGACAGCCGTTCAAGGCGGCGTCGATATGTTGATGCGCGAAAAGACTGATTTAGTATTCTTTACGGGCGACTTGGTCAACAATGAGTCCAAAGAAGTGCAGGATTACTTCAATATGTTTTCCAAAATCAAGGCTCCTTATGGTGTTTTCAGTACCTTGGGAAATCATGATTATGGCGATTATGTGAAATGGAAGAGCCCTGAGGCTAAAAAACAGAACTTGAAAGATTTGATGAAGGCACATGAACTGATGGGCTGGAATCTGATGATGGATGAAAACCACATCATTTCGGAATCTGGGGAAAAATTAGCCATCATAGGTGTTCAAAATATAGGTATCGGTCGGTTCCCTTGGTATGGCAATTTATCCAAAGCCTATGAAGGTACAGAAGAAGCTTCAACTAAACTTTTATTATCCCATGATCCGACGCACTGGAACGCCGAGGTCACCAAGAATAATAAATTCCATGACATTGACGTGGCATTTGCGGGTCATACTCATGGGGCACAGTTTGGTGTAAAGATTCCTGGTTTTGAAAAATGGTCACCAGCTAAATACATCTATAAGCAATGGGCTGGCTTGTATGAGGAAAATGGCCAACAACTTTATGTGAATCGCGGATTTGGTTATTTAGGATATCCAGGGCGAGTAGGGATGCCGCCGGAGATAACAGTGTTTACGTTAGGGTAGACGTTGGTGTTAAGAGTTAAGAGCTAAGAGTTAAGAGTTGAGAAATGAGAATTAAGTCAGCGGACTTCGGACCAGCTACTAGCGATTAGCGACCGCCTTTGAACTAATGACTAGTGACTAGCGACTCTTGACTTTTTTCACTATTCCCTTTGCTCCTTTCTAAAAAAAAGCTATTTTTGCATCCCAATTAAATTGGTTTCGTGGCCGAGTGGCTAGGCAGAGGTCTGCAAAACCTTCTACAGCGGTTCGAATCCGCTCGAAACCTCAAA
>JBEEOB010000090.1:0-3135 GCA_041191865.1 Bacteroidota bacterium | reverse complement strand
CGATGAATGGATCGATTACCGTCAAAGGGACCAAGTTTCGTTTAAAGACAGCGGGTCAAGAAATTTTCAATAATGGGAAAGAGGTAGCGACTTATATCAAAGAAATCAATGAAGTGAATATTTCAGCTTTCGATCCTGCTGATGGAGATCTCAATCCTGCGAAGATTTATACCTTTGATAAAAAAGGCTATAAGTTTACGTTGGTAAGCGAATCTGGTGGTATTGCAACCATTGAAATGGTTCCTGGTGCAAAGGCTGCTCAGGTGAAGCATATTAGCCTTAAAATCAGTACTGCCGACTTTACAGTAAAGTCTTGGACGATCGTAAATAAATCGGGTAAGAAACAGGTGTTTAGTGTGACAAAATTGAATCCGAAAGCAGGAGCTGATGATGCCTTCTTTACTTTTAATAAGAAAGCATTTCCAGGGGTAGAGGTTAATGATTTAAGATAACGGTAGCGCGCGACACTTCGCGTCTGTTTCTTTGCTAAAGCTTGCAGGATTGTAAAAGTTTGCGGCGTTTTTATGTCGATTCCCTAGGCTAAAGGCTAGGTTTTTTTAATACTCCAGACTTTAGTCTGGGGATTAGATGCGAGGTGTCGCATCTACATAAGGAATAAAAAAAGGCGCGAATTTCGCGCCTTTTCATTTTAAGCTAATTCAAGTATTAACTGCTTCATGATTTCTAATCCATCCGTATTACTTAAATCCGGATCTGCAGCACGTTCTGGATGTGGCATCAAACCGAACACATTGCGTCCTTCATTGCAGATACCTGCAATATTCAATAAACTTCCGTTTGGATTTGCCGCATCATTGACATTTCCTGCTTCATCACAGTAGTAAAATAAGATCTGATCGTTCGCTTGCAAAGAAGTTAATGTAGCTTGATCAACAAAGTAACGACCCTCCGCATGTGCGATAGGTATTTTGTAAGCTTTGTTAAGATCTAATTCTTGGGTCAACAACGCATTGTTTGTTGCGGCTTTTAGGTAGATGTTTTTCGAAATGAATTTTTGAGAGCTGTTACGCAATAGTACGCCAGGTAATAAATGCGCTTCAACTAAAACCTGAAATCCGTTGCAGATTCCCATCAAATAACCACCGTTTTTCGCGAATTCAATGACATGGTCCATGATCGGAGAAAAGCGTGCAATCGCGCCTGAACGTAGGTAGTCTCCATAAGAGAAGCCGCCCGGAACGATGATGAAATCACAGCCTTGTAAATCGGTATCCTTGTGCCACAATTTAATGGCCTCATGGCCTAAGCTTTGAATTACGCCAACGGTGTCATCATCACAATTGGAACCAGGGAATACGATTACGCCAAATTTCATTTCTTTTTTGTCTTAATTTTGTGCAAAAATACGGGATTTCAGTGATTTATTTTAGCAATTCTTTGTCAAATAAATAGCTTTCTTCGTCCAACTCGGGAGCATGATCTAATTTGATTTCTTGCCAGGTAGAATTCGGTTTGATTTTTTCACCCGTTTTCAACGTAAGTGGGAAGTTTATGGCATCTGATAGGTTGCTCCAGCGATATCGAAAAGTCCAATTTTTATCTGATTGTTGAACACTGTACTGTAAGTTGGGATTCTTAACTTGATACAAATAATTCAGCATCAATTCCTTAATTGGTTTGTTTAGATGCTTGCTCCAGAATTCAACGACCTCTTTGGTGTTGGTATTCTTATGGTAGAATGCCAAACAGAATTCCCGCATCGTTTTAAACCAAAGCGCATCATCTTGTATGATATTCCGTAAGGTATGAAACATCCATGTCCCTTTGAAATACATGTCGGAATCGGGATGTTGGTAGTTTACTTGATAAGGGCCAGCAATCGGAAATGCATAGCGAATGTTACGTTTTTGCCCATTTAAGTATTCTTGGGCCTTTGCTTTTCCCAATTTCTCTTCCACGTAAATGGCTTCCGCATAGGTGCCGAGGGCTTCATGAATCCAAAGATCAGCATGGTCTGAACAGGAGATTGAGTTGCCAAACCATTCATGGGCCGACTCGTGTACAATGATGAAGTCAAAACCGAATTTATTGTTTTTGTAGTGATTGCCATAGGCCACAGCGCTTTGGTGTTCCATGCCCCAATAATCCGTTTCGACTAAGGCATATCCATCCTTTGGAAAAGGGTAGGGGCCAAAATACTTTTCGAAAATGCGTAACATCTCTTCGCTTTGTTCAAAGTGTGTTTTGGCAACATTTTCATTCTCTTTCAGTACATAGTAGTCCAAATTCAAATCCTTTCCATTGAGTTGTCTCATTGTTTTTGACCAATGGGCGTAGTCGGCCATATTGATGCTGACATTATACAAGTTAATCGGATAGCTCACTTTCCAGTGGTATTCATCCGTGCTTTTCTTGCTTATCTTCTCGATAAGATTCCCATTAGATACCGAAACAAGGCCTTTAGGTCCTTCGATGCGAATGTCCATCGAAGCAGGTTCGTCGGACGGATGATCCTTGCAGGGCCACCACACGGAGGCTCCTAATCCCTCACAAGAAACGGTCACCCATGGATTCCCTTTTGGGTCTTTTGTCCAGGAGAAACCGCCATCCCAGGGTGGTTTAACGGCAGGGCGGGGCAGGCCATGGTATTTTACCCAAACGGTTTGAACTTGTTTGGCCGGTATCTCTTTGCCTGCTTGAATGAAAATGGCATTTCCATCCCGACGGAAATTAACTTTTTTATTTGCCCAACGAATTTCATCGATGATGAGGTTTGCAAAAAGGTCCAATTGGATCTCAGAGGTTTTTTGGGTTGTGATGAAACGAATGTTATTCGTTCCTGCTATGCTTTTTTCGGCCGGGTTAATGGCCACATGTAGGTCGTAATGCAATACGTCAAAACTTGCGCGTGCTGGGCTTAATGTGCCTCTGAGGCTATCTGCATGGCTGAATTTTTGACCAAATAATCCGAATGGTAATAAGAGGATGAGAAGTAGTTTCTTGGGCATTGATATCGAAATTGAAATTAAAGATATAAAAAAAAGCTGCACCTTGTGAGTGCAGCTTTTGATATCTCGTAGGAAAATCCTAGTAGCGGTAATGCTCCGGCTTGAAAGGACCTGCTTGAGGTACGCCGATGTATTCTGCTTGTTCTTTTTCTAATTTCTCCAACTT
>JBEEOB010000089.1:0-5006 GCA_041191865.1 Bacteroidota bacterium | reverse complement strand
ATTTGTTTGAATAAACACTTGACCTTGTTCATCGCGCCGACCAGCTCTACCAGCAACCTGTGTAATCAATTGAAACGCGCGCTCATGCGCTCTAAAATCTGGAAAGTTAATAATTCGGTCTGCATCAAAAATAGCCACAGTAGAGAGACCTTCGAAATCGAGTCCTTTGGCAACCATTTGCGTGCCCACCAAAATGTCGATATTTCCGGATTGGATTTCGGCCAATAAGCTATTAAACGCTGTTTTGGAACGCGTGGTATCTAAATCCATTCGACCAATTCGTGCATCCGGAATAAGTAATTGCAGTTCTTCCTCTAACTTTTCAGTACCATATCCCATCGTTTTTAGGTTCGTCCCTCCACATGCTCCACATCGACGCAACAAACCCTCACGGTAACCACAATAGTGACAGCGCAATTCTTGATCTTTGGCGTGATAGGTTAAACTTACATCGCATTGATTGCATTCTGCGATCCAATCACAATCTTGACATTGAATATAGGGTGAATAACCTCGTCGATTTTGAAATAATAAACTTTGCTTACCCTTCTGAAAATTCTCATCCAACAACGTTACCAAATCCACCGAAAAGCCTCCTTTCATCTGTTTCATTTTGGTGGCATACTTGGTATCAATCAAAGTCATTTCAGGCAATGTAGCCTTTCCAAATCGTTCCATCAATGTCACTAAGCCATATTTACCCTGCTTGGCTTGATAATACGATTCAATGGATGGCGTCGCAGAGCCCAATAATACCTTAGCTTTTTGTTGGCCCGCAAGCACCATCGCCACATCACGCGCATGGTAGCGTGGGGCTGGATCAACTTGCTTGAAAGAAGACTCATGTTCTTCATCTACAATAATTAAGCCTAAACGAGAAAAAGGTAGAAATACAGACGAACGAACTCCAACAACGAATGGGTATTTACCTTCCACGATGGATTTCCAAACCTCTACACGTTCGTTATCGGAAAATTTAGAATGGTAGATTCCTACTTGCTCGCCAAAAATCTTCTTCAGACGTGCCACAATTTGCGTTGTTAAGGCGATTTCCGGCAACAAATAAAGTACTTGATCTCCATTGGCCAAAGCCTCTTGAATCAGGCGAATATAGATTTCAGTCTTTCCGCTTCCCGTAATACCGTGTAATAAAACGGTATCTTTTTCCTGAAACTGCGATAAAATGGACTGATATGCTTTCTCTTGAGCAGCATTTAAATCAAAACTAGCAGGTATAAAATCATCTGAATCACTACCAAAACGAGAGACAATAATTTCAAAGGATTCAAAAACTCCATGCTTGATAAGCGTTTGCAACGCGCTTTCCGACAAACCTGCTTGACTGAAACTCGATTTCTCAAGGCCCCGTTGGTTAGTCCCAGCATCACGCATCACCGGGATAAATTGTAAGTAATGTAACAGTATACTGATTTGCTTGGTCTTGGTTTCTAATTCTCCAATTATAGCCGTGATAGCTTCTTTATTTGCGTATGAATCCACCAATCGTATACGACGCTGAACTTTGGGCGTATATCGATCCTTTAATTCATCGAAAATCAAAATTGCTCCCTTCCCTACCATCGCCTTGATGTGATGATAAGGACTTTTGACTTCGGCAACACGCGCTACTTCATCATAGGACAAAGAACCCTTTTCCTGAATGGCTTGGAATATAACGCTTTCCTTATCAGTCAATTCGTTCAAAAGTTGAAACTCAGGATGAATTTGAACTTTGGACTGACTCGATATTTTAAGGCCTGCCGGTAAAGCAACTTGGAATACCTCACCTGGATAACACATGTAATAATTAGCTACCCACTGAAATAGGGCAATTTGAGAAGCTGTAACCAAGGGAGACTCGTCGAGAATCTCCAACATGTATTTCGCTTGATATTGCTTAGGAGGTTGATGATGGACACGAACAATAACAGCTGTTAAGACCTTCGTTGTACCAAACGGAACAACAATGCGTAAACCTGCTTCGACCCAGCTTGCCCATTGCCGCGGAACCCTGTAGGTAAAATAACGAGGGATAGGCAAAGGCAGAAGTGCATCAACAAAAACTGTTGATTCTTCAGACTCAAAAAGCACTTTGGTTTCCCCCATAATAAGCTACAAATAAACAGAAAGTTCAGGAACTGAACAAGTCGCTATTTCCAAGAAAGCGTTTGAATTAAATGAAGCGCATCCTGCTTTAAAAAGCGGATGATAGGAGCTAAAGAATCGTTTTGTGTGGCTGTTTTCACATAAATTGCTCCCCGAAGAAAATGCTTAGAACTATCAGTCGTGAAAAATTGCAAGGAGGTCGCCACTTCGCCATTCAATTCAATCAAACCTGCTTTACGACCATCTTGGGTCGTCATTACGTAATCGTGGATGCCCGCGGCTTTACCTTGATGTTTATAGGCTAAAGCAAAAGCATCATTAATCAATGCCTTCATTTTTTGCTTATCACCACCCAAGGGTTTATAAGTAATTTGAATAAAAGCATCCCAACGCGGGTAATACAAGTATATCCAATGGGGTTCAGCCTTAAAGACCTCTATCTTATTTCCAATGGTGACGGTGTCAGGAATGACTTGCGCATATTTGGAGACCTCGAACTGATAGGGATGTCCTGCCTCCAAAGCAACATATTGAGCTACAGGAAGGTCCAAGCGATTATACCCTTTCGGTCTAGGAACATCACCCGCTTGCTTTTGCTCGCATGCGATTATACTAAATAGTAAGCCCAGGATAACTAGATATTTCATCATAACTACAGAGGCATATCCACCCCATGATAGTCCAACAAGGGTTGCTGGATCTTTTGAAAAACTCGTTCTCGCAATACAGGTAAATCCTCCTGCGTCATGCCCTTTGTTTCCATGGGAGCATGAATGCGCACCCGAATAACCCCCGGTTTTAATACGATATTGTCGTCGTCCATCAACTGGTAATTATTCAAGAAGGTAACGGGAAGAATCGGAACTTGCTGTTGGATCGCCATCGCGAATGCCCCATCCTTTAATGGAGCCGACATGAATGGAAAATGCTTGGACGTAATCCCTCCTTCCGGAAAAATGATGATGCTACGTTTAGCTTGCAGCGCACGGATGGATTTACCGAGTGTTGCCGACCGGCTGGCACGATCACCCCGATCCACGAGTATATTCAAACGCGCATAGAGGTATCCAAATAAAGGTACTTTCTTGATGGAACTCTTACCCACAAATGAAAAATAATTGGGTAGAATTTTAACAAAAGCAGGGATATCCAAATAGGAAAAATGGTTCGCACAGAAAACATAAACCTGTTTGGGATCTAATTTTTGCTCAGAAACTACTTCAAAGCGCAAGAATCCAAAAGCAAAAAACAAACGCGACCAAACACGAACTAATTTATGTGCATAGCGCTTCGTATCCTTATGTTGCAAGCAAATTACCATAAATGGGTAAAGTGCTAGAAACCAGCTAATAAACCAAAAACCGGTCCATACAGAGTATAGACCGATTAAGGGATTTGATAAATAAGGATTTTTTTTCTTCATGGGTAAACCCTGAAATTTATTCTACGATACCTAATTGAACCGTATTGGTTTTCTTAGTCGTATGCGCAGGGATAGATAGGGTCGTAACAAATACATCCCCTACTGAAAGTAACTCTTTTGACTTTAATAAATCAACCATGCCTTGAACGGTCTTCTCAGCACTTTCTGAGGCAGCATCGTAATAGAACACTTTAACGCCCCACAACAAGCCCATCGTTGACATCAATTGCTTGTTCGATGTAAACACAAATAGATCTGCTTTCGGACGGTGAGCAGACAATTTAAACGCTGTTTGACCCGAGTTCGTAATGCAAAGGATTGCTTTGGCTTTCGAGTCACGTGCCAAACGGCAAGCGCCTGAAATCAAACGATCTGTTAACGTAACATTAGATGTATTCGCTAACGCGTGATTTTTGAAATAAATCGCAGCTTCATCACCTCGGATAATTTCAATGGCATTTTGTTGCTCTTCTACCACTTCATGAATGTGTGCCATTGTCTCAACAGCTTTGATCGGATAAGCTCCAGATGCAGACTCGCCAGATAACATCGTTGCCGATGCACCTTGCAATACCGCGTTTGCTACGTCAGACGTTTCTGCACGGGTTGGAACTGGATTTGTGATCATGGACTCCAACATCTGTGTCGCCACAATAACAGGCTTACCAGCAGCAGTACATTTCTCCACCATTACTTTTTGCAAGTAAGGAACCACAGCACCATCCATTTCTACTCCTAGGTCACCACGCGCAACCATGATGGCATCTGTAGCTTCGATGATTTCATCCAAATTATCGATTGCCTCTGGCTTTTCGATCTTCGCAATCACCTTCGCTGTTTTACCGTATGCTTTAATTTTATCTTTGATATCCCAGATATCAGATGCCTTGCGAACAAATGACAACGCAATCCAATCAACACCATGATCCAAACCAAAATATAAATCGGCAGTATCTTTTTCTGTTAAACATGGCAATGAAACTTTCGTACCTGGAAGGTTAATACCCTTCTTAGACTTCAAAATTCCGCCATAAATAACTTCAGTTACTACTTCTTTTTTCTCTTTATCAATGGAAAGTACTTTAACCTCTAAGTTACCGTCATCCATCAAAATACGCTCACCTACGTTTACGTCTAAATACATGGAGGTATATGTTGTACCAACCTTCTCGGATGTACCCAATAGGTTTTCATCCATCGCAAAGATCAATTGTTTACCTGCTTCTAAAGGCACCCCATTGTTCTCAACTAATTGAGTCCGAATTTTAGGACCTTGTAAGTCTTGTAATACAGTTAGATTCAATCCTAACTCATCGCTAATTGAACGAATAGTCTGCAAACGCGCTAAATGATCTTCATGCGTTCCATGAGAAAAATTTAGACGGAAGATATTCACTCCTGCTTGAGCTAATTGGATTAAAGCTTCTCTTGTTTCAGATGCTGGGCCTACTGTGGCAACAATTTTTGTTTTGCGTTG